>DAONEU010000045.1:0-8405 GCA_035403245.1 Bacteroidales bacterium
TTAAAGTTGAAGGAGTAACTTTTGCTGCCGGAACATTTGGTACAGGTGGTGCTGCTAATATCAATATTACTCAAGGTACAGATGTAACCGTTTGTAGAAACCATTTTGGAACACTTACAGGCGTTGTTGCACCTACCATTCCTCAAGATGTTGTTGGTTTTGCAATAACTTTCAATACAACACGTCAAATAGCTCCAAGAGATGGATCTGATATTTTTCAACATAGATATGCTCCAACAATTGTAACTAATCCAATTCCAGATGTTATGTTACAAAATCAGATTTTATCATCAGTGATTTTATTGGAAGGATCAGCTGCTTTTAATAGTATTCCTGTTCCCGGAACATTTGCTTGGACTACACCATCTACTGTTTTAACAACAGCGGGTGCTCAAACCATGAGTGTTACTTTTACTCCTAACGATTTAATCACATACTTACCTGTCATTTTTAATATGCCAGTAAACGTAATGTCTTCATGTTATTCAGATGCTCCTTGGATTCAAGGATTTGAAGGTTCAACTTCTCTTCCTGCTTGTTGGACTACAACAGCTACTTCCACAAACTATAATGTTGTTACTTCTGGATCTAGTCCATCCTGTAGTCCTCATGGTGGATCAAACATGTTGCGTTATAATAGTTATAGTATTTCTTCAGGGAATAATGCAGTTTTATATACTCCATTATTGAATTTGAATGGTGCTGCTATAAATATTTCTTACTGGCAATATCGTGATCCAGGATATGCTTCTTACACAAATGAAGGAATTGAAGTGTTATATAATACCACTGCATCAACAACAGGAGCAACCTCATTGGGATATACTTCCAGATATTTTGCAACAGCAGGTTGGTATAATATCACTTATACAATTCCAGCAGGATTAACCGGAAATGCTTACATAATGTTTAAAGCAACTTCTCAATATGGAAACAATCAGTTCATTGATGATATTAATATCAATTATCTTACAAGTTCTTGTGCAATTCCTACTAACCTAACTGTTTCAAATGTTGGTATCACAACAGCGAATGTGGCATGGACTCCAGCCGGAACAGAAACTTCTTGGATTGTAAAATATAAAGGAATTTCTGAAAATGTTTGGAACGTTCTTACCGTTTCTACTCCTTCTACTGTTTTAACGAACTTAAATCCTTCTTTTATATATCAAGTAAGTGTTAAAGCTAGCTGTGGAGCAAGTCAATATAGTTCATATGTTTCATCTACTTTTCTTACTTTATGTAATCCTCTTGTGGTTTTACCTTACGTTGAAGATTTTGAAACAGTTGCTACTAATGGATTCCCAGATTGTTTTAACAAAATAACTTCAGGCTCTGCTTATGTTAAAGTAGTTCAAATGACAGGAACTAAAGGTATTGAAATGAGTACCGGTGGAGAAAATATGAGTATGTTAATCTTACCATCAACACAAGCTCCAGTAAATACTTTAAGATTAAAATTCAAATATAATGGTGGTGCAAACCATAAATTCAAATTTGGTTATATCACAAACATTAATGATGCAACAACATTTGTTACATTAAAAGAGGATAGTTTAACCATCAATGATTGGTATTATTACGATTTATTTACTTCTACTACTTTAACCGGAACTGAAAGAATGGCTATCGTGTTTAATATGGGAAGTGGATATAGCGCAAGATTAGATAGTGTTACTTTGATGTCACAACCAGCATGTTATGAACCAATCAATTTAGGTGTAAATGCATTTACATTAACATCTGCAACATTAAACTGGGCTTATCCAACAACATCCTTACCAACCAACTATACTGTTAATTATAGATTAGTAGGTGATACTACCTGGATCGTTAAAGCAAATGTTACCAGACCATATAACTTAACCGGTTTAACCAAGAACAATATCTATGAATTTAGAGTAAAAGCAAATTGTACTGGTAGCGGTAGCGATTGGTCTTCAACATTTACATTCCGTACACAATACCAAGTTCCATATTATCAAGGATTTACATCAACTACAGTTCCATTTGCATGGACCAATGTTAAAACAAATGGTACTTCAAATCCAGGTGTTTTTGATTTCGTTACATCTGGTACAAATCCTACATGTACTCCAAAAGCAGGAACTCATATGGCAAGATATAATGCTTATAGTATCTCAAATGGTGGAACTGCTGAATTATCAACTCCTCAAATTTTAGGACTTGCAGAAGGTTCTTTAATTAAATTCTGGGTATATAGAGATGACTATTCTAGCTATATAAGTAAGGATGAAGGTATCAAAGTTTTCGTAAATGACACAGCTTCAACACTTGATGGCGTTGAACTTATAAATGTACATAGAAGTACAGCATTATCTCCTGTTGTTAATACTCCTGGTTGGTATCAATACATTGCCAGGGTTCCTTCTACCGGATTTAATACTGTTGTCTTCCAAGGCTATAGTGCTTATGGTAATAATACTTTCTTTGACGAAATAGAAGTAACTGGACCAGTTTATATTCCTGTTACTATCGTTAATGGACCAAATGGTACATCCAATCCAACAGGAACGGTTAGTGTTTTGAATGGAACAAATAAAGTGATCAACTTTACACCAGCAGTTGGCTATAGAGTTGCTTCAATTACCGTTAATGGAAACCAAGTACTAGGATCTGACCTAACTAACTCCAGACCATTTGTATATACTCAAGCTGTAGGTTTAGATACACTAACCATCAATACAACTTATGAAAAAATTCCTTATACCATTACTCCTTCTATCACTAATTATCATGGTGCAAATTATTTAGATAATGGCAATATGCCTGGTACCATCACTCCAAATACACCAGTTGTTGTTTTACATGGAGATGCTACTACATTTACTGTAAACGTAAACAACCACTTCCATTTATACAAACTAATGGTTGATGGAGTAAGTGCTCCTTATGTAGCTCAAGGCAATAATACCTTTACTTATACATTTACCAATGTTATAGCTAACCATACTATTGAAGCAATTGTTAAAATTGATACCATTGCTATTGAATATACTGTTACCGGTGGTGCTGGTATCCTTGATGATGTATTTGTAAATGCTCCAGCTGTTCATTCAACTTGGGTTAACTATGGTGATGACTTTATGGCAACAATGCCAGCAGCTCCAGGTTATGAAAATATTTCAACCACTGTTAATGGTCAATATGTTGGAGCAGCAACACAATATCAATTATTTGATATTATGTCAACTCAACATATTTCTGTTGTTTATGCTCCTAAAACTATTACTGTAGCAACTCAAACTTATGGAAATGGAACAATCACTGATGGTGTAACATTTACTTATACCCCAACTTATGTTTACAATTACACAGTTGTTCCAACTCTTGGAAATTACATTACTGAAATTTTAGTTAATGAGGTTCCTGTTACTATTGCTAACCCATTAAGTTTCACAGGTACATTAACTAATATTGTTGAAAATACTACTATCAAGGCTTACTTTGCACCTCTTACATTTGGAATCAATGCAACTGTAGGTGTTGGTGGAACTATTCTTCCAAACGGAATGAGTACATACAACTATGGTGTTTCTCAAAATTATGTTATCAATGCTGAAACAGGATATACCATTGCTACAGTTCTTGTTGACAATGTTCCGGTTACTGTTCCTGCAGGTGCAACAACATTCAGTTACAATTTCAGTAATATAACAGCAAATCATACTATTGCAGTAACATTTGCTATAAATACGTATACTCTAACAGCAACATCAGATGCAAATGGTACTGTGACTCCAGCAGGTGTTACAACAATTAACTACAATGAAAACCAGGTTTATACTATTACTCCAGCAACAGGTTATCATATCCTTGATGTTTTAGTGGATGGTATTTCAATGGGACCAATTGGAACTTATACATTTGCCAATGTAACCGCTAATCATACCATTGCAGCTACTTTTGCTATTAATACTTACTCCATTACATCAGCTATTAATGGTGCAGGTACAATTACACCAACAGGTGTAACTACCGTTAACTATGGTACAAACCAAGTTTATACCATTGCTGCTGCTTCAGGTTCTGTATTGATGGATGTTATTGTTGATGGTATCTCTCAAGGTCCTGTTACAACATATACATTCACAAATGTATCAGCTGATCATAACATTCAAGCTATTACCAACACTGCAACATTTACAGTAACAGTAAATCAACCTGCTAATGGTGCAATCACTCCAGGAACACAAGTATTCAATTACGGAGCAACTCCTACATTTACTATTACTCCAAATATGGGTTACTCTATCACAGCAATTACAGTGAACAGTACTCCGGTTACTTTTACTCCAAATGCTTCCGGAATTGCAACCATTACTTTAACTCCTCTTGCAGCAAATGCTACCATTACCGCAACTATGGCTATTAAAACATATACAATCACTGCAACTGCAGGTGCTAATGGAACAATAACTCCATCAGGTGTTGCAACTATTAATTATAATACAAACTCTTCAGCTTATATTTTCACTCCAAATGCGGGTTATGAAGTAGCTGATGTTACAATTGATGGTTTCTCATTAGGAGCAGTTTCAGCATTCCAATTTGTAAATGTTACTACAAATCATACGATCAATGTTAACTTCCAATTAATTCCTTGTGAAGCTCCAATTAACACTTATGTAACTAATATTACTCAAACTAATGCTACCTTAAATTGGAACAATACCGGAGCAACCAGCTATACAGTTCAATACAAGAATGTAGCTGATCCTAACTATACTTTAATCAGTAACATTGCTACTCCAAATACAGAGTTAACAGGTTTAACTGCTAATACTACTTATATCTGGCAAGTAAAAGCAAACTGTACTGCTACCAATAGTAGTGACTGGTCTGTTGAAAGATCATTTGTAACTAGCCCTGTTGGACCAGATGGTATTACTGATCAAGATTTAGCTTCTGTTCAAGTATATAGCAACATCTCTAATATCTTTATTGTAAATAAAGAAAATGTTTCTATTGAAAAAGCTGATATTTATGACATGTATGGCAAATTGATTTACACATCTCAAGTAACTCAAAATCCAACCGTAATTACATTAGATGCTGCTACTGGAATTTATGTAGTAAGATTATCTACTGAAAACGGAACAGCAACCTATAGAGTTCATATTACAAAATAATAAAACACTATATGAAATTAAAAAGGCTGCCGAAAGGCAGCCTTTTTTTATGTGCACATGTGTTCACAGTGTTCATGTGCTCAGTCTTAAATAAATTTTTATTTGGTGATTACCATGCCAAGAAGCTTGCAGATCTCTTCTCTTCTTTTGTTAACTTGGCTTAATTTTGTTAAAATTGATGGGATCAACTCTTCAGGACACTGATTAGAAAGCTCTTTAGTAATCAATTCTCTATACGATTCTAATATTCTTAATTTGAATTGATTTATACTGTTTTCTACGGCATTATTCAATTTATGAATATTATTGTTCATAGAATGAGTCATGATCTCAAATTTTGTTTCCCACCGATCACTATAGTCTGGATCTTCATTAATGAGATGTTGGATCGTAAAATTAGCAATTTCTTTATCAGGATGAGACGAAAAGTAATTTTTAATTCGATCCTGTTGATCTGCTATTGAAGCAATAACTTCATACTCTGCATAGATTTTTTGAAAAAGAGGATTTTGAAATTGAATCTTTTGTTCATGAAATTCATTGAAAATATATTGATCAATTCTCTGCTTTTCGTAATAAAGCTGTCCATTTTCAAAGAGTTCTACATCAATTTCATACATTCCGTACTTCATGATCAATAGAATAATATTCTCTTCTACAGAATCAATATGATTAAATTTAAAATCTTCAGATTGAGAAAATTGATTGATTTCCGGAATATTGATTTGTTCTTGACTGTTTGCATTTGGATATTGATTTCCAGAATGTTCATTTTTTTGAGCATTCATTTTTTTCCAAACGGCTTTACGAAGTTGGATATTTAAAGTCTCTTCGGGTAAATCAAAAAGTTGTGCACACTCTTTTACAAACATGGCACGAGCGATCACTTCGGGAATTTCAGCAATATTTTGGATAATCTCATTGACCATATTAGCCCGCTTCATAGGGTCTTTTCCTGCTTCTTTAGAAAGAATTTTAGCTTTAAAAATTAAAAAGCTGGTACTGTTTTCTTCCAGGAATGTTTTAAGATGATCATTTTCTTGTTTACGGGCAAAGGAATCGGGGTCTTCTCCGTCCGGTAGCGCCACAACATGAACATTAAGCCCACTTTCCAGTAAAAGATCGATACCTCTTAAGGATGCTTTAATACCGGCAGTATCGCCATCATAAACGACTGTAATATTTTTAGTTTGAGAGGCAATCAGCTTTATTTGACCTTTTGTCAGGGCTGTTCCGGAAGAGGCAACAACATTTTCAATTCCGGAGGAACTCATTGAGATTACATCCGTATAACCTTCAACAAGATAAACATTATCCAGTGTTCGTATCGCCTTTTTAGCAAGATGAAACCCATAAAGAATATCACTTTTATGATACACTTCACTTTCAGGAGAATTGAAATATTTAGATATTTTTTCACCTGTTTTCAGGGTTCTTCCACCAAAGCCAACCGTTTTACCGAGCGTATTATGAATCGGGAACATGACACGACCGTGATAAAAGTCAAAAAGCTTTCCATTTTCACTCTTTTTGACCAAACCGGTTTTAGTTAAATGTTCCTCTTTATATCCATTTTTTAAAGCAAAATTTAAAAAGGCATCCCAACTATCGGGAGAATAACCCAGCTTGAATTTTCTGATAACAGCCTCATTAAGACCTCTTTCCTTAAAATAAGTGAGGCCTATATTTCTACCCTCTTCGGTTTCAAAAAGCTGGTCAATAAAATATTTTTCAGCAAATTGATTGAGAATAAAAAGGCTTTCTACTTCAGATTCAGCAGCAATTTCATCTTGAGTTTTTTCGGCATCCTCTTCAATGAAAACATTATATTTTTTTGCCAGAATTTTAAGAGCTTCAGGATAAGAAATTTTCTCATGATTCATTAAGAATTGAACCGCATTTCCGCCTGCATCACAAACAAAGCATTTATAAATACCTAAGCGGGGGCTTACGTACATCGAAGGATTTTTATCTTCATGGAATGGGCATAAACCAACCCAATTCTGTCCCCGTTTTTTAAGAGAAACAAAGTCGCCAACCACCTCTTCGATTTTAGCGACCAATAGAATTTCATCTATTGTTCTCTTGGAGATCATTATCTGCTTACTTTAAATTTCTTAAAAACTTTATCATCATTCATTATTTGAACTGCTTTTAGGAATGTTTCATCGCTCAATAAGTAAACTTGGTAGGCATCACCATAAGTGAATAGATTTCTGGCAAATTCAAATAAAATGGCTTCTTTTATAAAAGTATTGATTTTTGTTAAGTTTCGGAGTTGCATCGATTCAGTATATGATTTATTCATAAAAGAATTAAACATTTCATTGAATTGATCCATTGATTGTAATGAATTCACATTGCTATAAATGGAATCAAGTTGAGTGCCATTTTCTTTAAAGAAAAGTTCAGCTCTTTTACTAAAGAGCAAAGGAACACTATCTTTAACACCCTCTTTATGAGCGTACTCGATCACACTTTGTAGAAGTTCATCCGTAACGACAAAGTTGTTTTTAAAATCTTCAAATGTAGGGTATTTTGCTTTTAGCAGTTCGCGGTTTGTAGCCATATAATCTAATGTAAAACCACTGAAAATTCCTTTTCTGAACATTTCACCGTAAAGTGATGAATATTTGGTTGTATCTAAAGGAATAAAGACATCAGGCATAATACCGCCACCACCATAAACGATTCTACCGTTAGGGGTTTTATATTTTAAGGAATCAGGAAATTTAATACTATCAGCGGTATATAATTCACCATGCTCCGAGCGATATTGAATATCTTCCAGGTAGTTGTCTAAACCATCTTCATAAGGTTTTTGGATACATCTTCCCGAAGGAGTATAATATCTGGAAATGGTTAATCTCACTTGAGATTGATCAGCCAGATAAAGTGGTTTTTGAACCAATCCTTTACCAAAGGTTCTACGTCCTAAGACAAGACCTCTATCCCAGTCTTGAACTGCTCCTGATACAATTTCGCTAGCAGAAGCAGATCCTTCATCAACAAGAAGTATCAATTTCCCTTTTTCGAAATCGCCGATAGCTGTTGAAGAAAACTTTTCTCCTGTTCCTCTGAAATTATCCGTATAAACAATGATTTTATCTTTATCTATAAACTCATCAGCAATTTCAAAAGCAGTATTCAAATAGCCACCACCGTTGCCTCTTAGGTCAAAGATGAGGTTTTTCATACCTTGATCCTGAAGGGTATGGAGTGCTTCAGAAAACTCTTTTTTAGAAGTCGCAG
>DAONEU010000045.1:8505-14230 GCA_035403245.1 Bacteroidales bacterium
CCTTGATCCTGAAGGGTATGGAGTGCTTCAGAAAACTCTTTTTTAGAAGTCGCAGCAAATCTTTCTAAGCGAATATAACCGGTAGTTTTATCCACCATAAAAAAGACATTAATGCTATTCATCGGGATTTTATCACGAACGATGGTGAAGGAGAGGGGTTCCGGATTTTTGTTTCTTCTCACCTGGAGATCCACTTTTGTACCTTTTTTCCCTCTTAAATGGGTCATAACCCATTGATTGTTAATCTCTTTACCATAAGAATTGGAGGAGTCCACTTTGATTATTTTATCACCGGCCATCAAACCTACTTTATCGGAAGGACCGCCAATGATAACCTCCATCACATTGATAGTATCTTTAATGATTTGAAATGTTACTCCGATTCCATCAAAAGCACCTTGTAAAGGTTCATTTGCCTGTTGTACTTCTTTTGCAGGAATATACACCGTATGCGGGTCTAGCTCTTTGAGCATTTCAACGGTAGCATTTTCAACAATTTTATCAAAATTAACGGTATCAACATAGAGATCATTGATAGCTCTAAGCAGTTGATTCATTTTATTATAGTTAACCTGATAGGTATTATTTTGGGCAAAAGTGACCCCCCAACACAAGACAATAAAAGGAAGTACGAATAATTTCGTTTTCATTATGAGATTATTTTAAAATTATAGCAAAGTAAAGAACGTTTAAACGTTCTCTACTATTGTACACCAGTTAAATTTATCTTCCACTTCACCGTATTGAACACCGGTTAAGTAGTTATAAAGTTTTGTACACCATGGACCAGCTTCTCCATTTTTAGATAGAATAAATTCTTGTCCGGATTCTCTATCCTGAATCATTCCAATTGGAGAGATTACAGCAGCAGTACCACATGCGCCGGCTTCTTCAAAAGTTGGAATTTCATCAATAGCAACATGTCTTCTTTCAACCACAAGACCAAGATCTTCAGCGATTTCGCGCAAACTCATATTGGTGATTGAAGGAAGTATAGAGCCTGAATCGGGTGTAATATATTTTCCGTCTCTAATACCGAAGAAGTTAGCAGGGCCGGCTTCGTCAATATATTGTTTAGTTTTAGAATCAGCGAAGATTGAAGCAGAAAAACCCTCTTTGTGAGCTCTTTCACCGGCTTTCAAGCTAGCAGCGTAGTTTCCACCCACTTTGATGTGACCTGTACCCATTGGAGCAGCACGATCAAAATCGCGAACGATTTGCATTTTAACCGGTTTGAAACCTTCTTTGAAATAAGGTCCAACAGGAGAAACGAAAACCATAAAAAGATATTCATCAGCAGGGCTTACTCCAACTTTAGCACCTGATCCAAATAAAAGAGGACGAAGATAAAGTGAACCACCTGTTCCATAAGGAGGAATAAATTCACTGTTCAATTCAATAACTTTCATACAAGCTTGTTCAAAAATTTCTTTAGGAACAGGTTGCATTAAAATTCCATCAGCGGAGCGGTTTAGTCTTTTCCAGTTTTCTTCCCAACGGAATAAACGAACTTTTTCATCTTTACCACGATATGCCTTTAACCCTTCAAAAGCTTCCTGGCCGTAGTGAAGACCAGTTGCAGCCATGTGAATGTTAATTGTTTCTGAAGAACTTATTTCCAGTTCTCCCCAGCTTCCGTTTCTGTAATAGCAGCGAATGTTGTAATCGGTTTTAACATAACCAAAAACCAGACTTTTCCAATCAATGTTTTTCATAAATGAATGTTTTATATTTGTTAAATTTTATACTATAATGAGCGATTCAATGTCAACTCCATGCAATTTTTCTCTTCCATTCAGGAATGAAAGTTCCATTAAGAATAGTGCATTGATGTGAGTTGGTTCAAATTTTTCGATTAGATGGATTGCAGCATGAGCGGTACCTCCAGTTGCTAAAATATCATCAAAAATCAATACTTTTTGATTTGTTGCAAAAGCATCTTGATGGATTTCAATAGATGCTGATCCGTACTCTAAATCATATGATTCACAGTAAGTTTTATAAGGAAGTTTACCTTTTTTACGAATAGGAGCGAAAGGGACTTTAAGCGCTAAAGCTAGTGCAGGAGCAAAATAGTACCCACGGGCTTCTAATCCAACGATGACATCAGGTTGATAAGTTTTTGCTTTTTGTAATAACTCGTTAAACACATTTTGATATTCAACGGCGTCATTTAATATGGTAGTAATATCAAAGAATTTAATACCAGGTGTAGGGAAATCTTGAACTACCCTTATTTTGTTAATATCTATCATTACAATGTTATGAATATTGGCCGCAAAAATAGTAAAAATTGTCGAAGTGAGAGACCCTAAATTTCGATTTTATCAATTATTTAGAAACGTTAAGAAATATAAACAAAAGAAGCAAAAAATCAAGAAAATAAATCCGTTTATTCAATGTCTAGTTTATGTTTTTCTAAAAGTCCGGAAAGCCCTAAAATGGAAAATTTGGCTTTTTTCATTCTGTTACTTTCAGGGTCTATAGAGTAATTATAAGCAGTTCTGAAATTAGCGGACTCCAAATTACTACTCATGAAAAAAGCTCTTAAAAGATCACAATTTTCAAATTTGACATTTGAAAGATCGGTTTCAGTGAAGTCCACTTCTTGTAATTGGCAATTTTTGAAAAGAGTCTTTTTGATTTTTGTTTTATAGAAAGTTGAGAAGTTTAAAATACAGTTTTCAAAAGTGAAAGACAAAGCAAATTCGTTACAAGAATCAAACTTTAAACCTAACATTTTGCAATCTTTAAATTGAGTATTCCAGAAAGAGACTTTTGTGATATTGGCCATACTTAAGTTGCAATCATGAAAGACACAATCTGAAAATTTGACTTCAGAAAGATTACAATCAGAAAAGATGCAATTATTGAAAACACATTTTTCATATTCCCCTTTGTTTAAAGGGAGATGTTGAAAATTAACTTTATTGAACGTTTGTTCTAAGAAATAGGTGTTATTCATTTTTAAAATTTTGCTTAACCAATTGACCACACGCTGCAGCAATATCCTGACCACGACTTTGGCGCAGATTTACAATTAAATTCCGAGATTCGAGATGTTGAATAAAAGCTCTTGTATTTTCAGGAGTTGAACTTCTGTATTTAGAATCAGTAGAATTGTATTGAATCAGATTAATCTTCACCGGAAAAGCTTTGCAAAATTTACATAAACGTTCAGCATCTTCCACAGAATCATTGATTCTATCCATAAGAACATACTCAATTGTAATTCTTTGATTTGTTTTTTGGTGATAGTAACGAAGTGCATCCTGAAGTTCTTTAAGAGAATTAGCTCTATTTGCCGGGATAAGTTTATCTCGCATCACATCATTTGCAACATGAACAGAAACGGCTAAATTGGCTTTAAATTGATCATCTGCTAATTGATGAATTCCCTTTATCAACCCAACGGTTGAAAGTGTAATTCTACCGGGAGATATACCATTTCCTTGAGGTGAAGTCAAAATATCAATGGCTTTTGTTACATTTTCATAATTAAGCAAAGGTTCACCCATTCCCATAAAAACAAAATTGGTGATATTATTCTGATAAGCCTCATTTGATCTTCGATTCATCAAGGCATATTGATCTATGATTTCCCAAAACAATAAGTTACGAGTCAAGCCCATTGTACCGGTAGCACAAAAATCGCATTTCAAAGGGCACCCAACTTGAGAGGAGATACAGGCTGTAACTCTATCCCCGGAAGGGATCAGTACCCCTTCAATCAAGTTTCTATCGTACAATTGAAATACTAATTTAATGGTTTTATCTTGACTGATGGCCTCTTTTAGGATAGTCGTTACATTAAAGCTATATGTTGATTTTAGTTGTTCAATCAGTTTTTGAGGAAGATTAATCATATCATCAAAAGAGTGGACATTTTTCTTCCACAACCATTCGTATATTTGTTTTGACCTAAAAGGTTTTTCATGAATTGCATCCAGAAAATTTTTCAGTTCTTCAGATGAAATGTTTCTAATATCTTTTTTTTCCATTCAACTTAGGTTACTATTTATTTTAATAGACTTTAAAATATTTAAAAGGTTCTTTATGTTTATATAAAATTTAAATTATTTATAAGTGACCCTTGGATCAAGCCACCCATAAATTACATCAGTTACAATGTTGATGAGCACTAAAATCACGGAAACATACAACAACGACCCCATTACAACCGGAAAATCGTATTTGTCCAAACCCTCAACAATCACAACGCCCATCCCCTTCCAATCGAAAATATATTCCACAAAAACTGCACCCGCCAATAAGGAGGCCAACCATCCGGAAATAGCAGTTACGACTGGATTTAATGCATTTTTTAAAGTGTGTTTGACGAGTATTTTTCTATACGATAATCCTTTTGCCTTAGCTGTTCGAATATAGTCTTGTGAAAGAACATCCAGAACTGAACTTTTGGTTAACTCTACAACTACGGCTAATGGTCGTATACCTAATGTAAGTGCCGGCAAAATTAAATTTTTCAGATCTAAATAGGTCCCAGATCCATAGTCATCTACTGAAAATAAAGATCCAAACATGCTTAATCCGGTATAATCGGCTAGTAAAAATGCGAAGACCCATGCAAATAAAATAGCTGCAAAAAATGATGGCAATGAGATCCCTAAAACTGAGAAAAACAACGCCACCTTATCAAACCACGTGTCTTTATAAACGGCGCAAAGAACACCTATAAATATTCCTACGAATATTGCAAAAAAAATAGAGACTAATGCTAATAAAGCAGTTTTTGGAAAAGCTTCTGATAGAATATCACTTACCAATCTTTTACTTTGATACGACCTTCTTAAATAGGGCTTTTTTAATACCAATGCAGATTCATCGCCTGAGATCAGTTTGGTATATGAATAATTCTTAGAATTTAAGTAAAAAAAAGAGTCTTTATCTTTTGTTTTATGCCAGGATATGGGGGATAAGTCGTTTAAATAGGCTAGGAACTGAACACTTTTGGGCAAATCCAACCCCATCTCTTTTCGAATGGCTGCTTCTGTCTGAATATCACTCCGCTGTCCCATCATCATACGAGCAGGATCAGAAGGAAGAATGGTAAACAGGAAAAAAACCAAAGAGATTACCCCTAGCATGACCAGGAATCCATACCCAATTTTTTTCAGTATATAACGTGTCACTTTTTAAAGTTGTCTTAAAACTTCACGATACTCTTCCGCCTCTTTTTCTTTGCCTAACTCTTCATAAGTTCTGACCAACATTCGATAAATCCGTTTATAAGCGCCTCTGTCATCCATTCCTTGAGCTTTATAAAGATTTACCAGTTGTTGAACCCCTTGTTGATCCATCTGTTCTGCCTTCATCAATGCAATCATCATTTTTTCAGCTCCTTTTAGATCACCTTTTTGGGCACAGATTTGGAAACCTAAATGGTAACCTGCTTTGAATTTGAGATTATCTTTGATTAACTTTTTGGCAACCTTAAGGGCTTGATCATAATCTTTTTGGGCAATATAATAGTTGGCTAGGAAGAAGTTTGCAGTTTCATATTTTGGAACCATCACGAGTAATTTATCAATGAAGATCTTAGCAGAATCCATTTTTTGAAGGTTAAAATAGCATTCTATCAGATTAACATGGACTGCTTCATTCGTTGGATCTAGTTGAATTGCTTTTTTCAAGAATACAACGGCACTGTCATATTTTTTCTCTTCTTTTAGGGTATATCCTATAAAATCAGACTTATCCATTC
>DAONEU010000046.1:0-2310 GCA_035403245.1 Bacteroidales bacterium
GGCGAGGATCTCTTCAACAGTTTTTCCGGGTGCTTCCATGATGGGTGATTTTATTGGCAAATATAATTGAATTTTATTTAAAATAATGAAAATCGACGCAGAAGTTCCCTGTTGAGCGATGAAAAACTATTCTAATAAAAAACGGTTTTGAAAATTTTCAACTATTTCATTTTTTAAGTGCATTATGAAAACATTCAAAAATGCTTAGAAACAGTACCCTGCTTTTATAAGAATATTCGATTTTAGATGTCGATAGTCTAAAGTCTATGGTCTATAGTCTGGAAAAAGGATATTTAAGATTTAATTTTCAATTGTTGTGATCCTATCGACCATCGACAATTTTTTCATAAATAATGAACGAATTACTTTATTAAAAACTATCCCAAAAGCCCGGATAAGACTTCTTCACCACTTCTGCATGGTGAATGGTGATGTTCGACATAGTGGCAAACAACTGAAATGCCATCACCATCCTGTGATCTTCGAACGAATCAAACTCGCTAGAAGCGGGTAGGGGAGCACTCCTCTTGACAACCTTTATGTATTTTTCAGATGGTTCCTGATCTTCTATATTGGTCTCAATATCGGTAAATTGACGTAATACGCTAACCAGATTAATACCTCTTCGGGACTCCTTATATTCCAAATTTTGGATTCCGGTGATCGTTAATTCAAAAGGATATAAAACAGCTAACGACATTAACACTGGTGCTAAATCTAAATGATCATTTAAATTGAGCACTTGAGGTTCGATATTCAAATGGTTCTGAGCTACAATTTTCAACCCGGTTTCAGTTATGGAGGTCTCTACGCCCCACCTTTTAAACCATTCCACAATGATGGAATCCTGTTGTATTGATGGATATTGCAATCCTTTGATCATGATTTCATTGCAAGGATTTATTAAAGCGTAACTATACCAAAAAATGGCGCTACTCCAATCGGCTTCAATCACTTTAGGAACTCCATCTAAAAAGAAATTGCCCCATACTTGTTTGGTTATTTCGAGATAACTTTCAGATGGAAAATGAGCTGGCGTAGTTTGTAAAGCGGGGCTCCCCAACTTTTGGGAAATTAACCAGATTGCAGTTGCATACTGACTGCTTTGTGTGCAATCAACCACCATAGAGTAAGCAGTTAAACCCGGTTTACCAATGATATTCCATCCCTTTGGATCCTCTTCAATCTCAGCTCCAATTCGTCGTAAAGTATACACCAAAGGCATGATTGGACGCTCCAGAAGTCTAGCAGTTCCGGTAAGCAACCAGTTTCCTTCCATCAACACTAAAACAGCCATCAAAAATCGATACCCGGCACCGCAATCCTTTAAATCAATGGTCGTTACATTATTGGAGCCTCTATGATCACGAATTGTTATGAGTGCTTTTTGAACCGTTTTTACATCTTCTGCATCGTTGTCCAGAACATCCATAATCTGATCATTATAAAGGAAATTCATAATCATGAATCTGATTACGATACTCTTGGAACGGGGAATTTGTACCTCTTTCATATTAAATGGTTTTGATCATACTGATTGCAGTTGTACCGTAGATAGCTGCTGTTTCAGTGCGTAAAATTTTATTACCTAATCTCACTTCTTGAAATCCTTCATCTTTGGCCATTTCAACCTCTTTGAAAGTAAAATCTCCTTCCGGACCAATCAATAAAATGATCTCTTCCTGTTCGAGATTGTACTGAGAAATCAATGGGGTTTCTTCCATATTTTCACACCAGGCGATCATTCTGCATGTGTTTGTATTACTGTGAGATACACTATTTATAAATTCGTTGAATGTGGATAACTGTATCTCTGGCAGGTAAGTTCCGGATGATTGTTTAAGGGCTGCTATAGCAATTCTTTCCATTCTATTGATATCCAGATGCTTTCGCTCTGATCTTTCACAGATGATAAAGCTGATTTTTTCAACTCCAATCTCGACCGCTTTCTCCACCATCCATTCCATCCGATCCGGATTTTTTGTCGGAGCAACTACTAAATGGAAACTAAATGCTCGTTTATTAACATCTTCTTTACGCTCTATCACTTGCATCTGGCACTCTTGTTTGTTAATAATAACAATCTCAGTATTAACAACCGTCCCTTTTCCATTCGTAAAAGTGATCCGATCACCAACTTGTTTCCTTAGAACCTTCAATAAATGCTTCGATTCATCACCACTCATTGTGATCACATCCAAGTCCAAATTTTCCAAAAAATAGTGTCCCATAAACTTTCCAATTTTTTAATTTTGTTAAACGTTAGAAGTTAAATGTTCGAAGTTAAATGTTCGAAGTTAAAAGTTGAAC
>DAONEU010000046.1:2410-14027 GCA_035403245.1 Bacteroidales bacterium
TCGAACGTTGAACGTCGAACGTTTCATTCTTTCTCGCTCAATTCCAACCACCGCATCATTTTGATATCCAGTTCATTTTCTACTTCTCCGTATCTGGAGCTCCAATCTTTAAGTTGTATACCGGAGCCTGAACCGGAGTTCATCAAATGGATCAATTCTGTTTTTTCTTTTTCTAAATGTTCAATATTGATCTCCAATTGTTCAAACTCTTTTTTCTCTTTAAAAGTCAGTTTGTTCGTTGTTTTCTTTACTGGTTCAGATTCGGAATTCTTAGAAATCTCCTGATTTAATGCACGTTCCTGTTTCCGTTTTAAACGATCTTGTTTCTCTTTTTCAACACGATATTCGGTATAGTTGCCATAAAAATCTTTCACTTTTCCTTCCCCTTCAAACACAAAGATATGATCTACAAGCTTATTCATAAACCATCGGTCATGTGAAACCACTAAAATGCAACCTTGATAGTTATCTAAAAACTCTTCTAAAAGGTTTAAAGTCTCGATGTCAAAGTCGTTGGTGGGCTCATCCAGAATTAAAAAATTAGGATTTTTGATCAGCGTAATCAAGAGATGTAGTTTTCTCTTCTCACCACCGCTAAGATCTTCATAATAAGTGTATTGTTGTTCGTATTTGAAGCCAAAATAGTTTAAAAACTGAGAAGCGCCAACCATATTTCCACTCTGCAGGCGTATCATCTCTGCATTTTCTTTAACAATATCAATGACACGTCTATTTCCTTCCACTTGAAGTCCATCTTGAGCAAAATAACCAAACTGAATAGTTAATCCGGGAGTGATTTTTCCGGCAATGGGATTAATCTCACCCATGATTAGTTTCAGCAGAGTACTTTTTCCGGTACCATTTCGACCAACGATACCACATTTTTCCCCTTTTTTGAAAATATAGGAGAAATCATCCAAAATAAGCTTGTCAGGATAGGAAAAATCTAGATTGTTAATTTCTAAAATTTTATTTCCAAGTCTTTCGGTTTTTACTTGAAAAGATTCAGATTGTTTTTCTACTTTTTTATGAGCAGCTTCATTTAGCTCTTCAAAAGCTTTGATCCTCGCTTTAGCCTTAGTGGTTCTAGCTTGAGGTGACGTATGAACCCATTCTAATTCAGTACGATACAGATGTTTTATTTTGTCAAACTCAGCAGATTCATTGGCAATCCGTTCTGCTTTTTTTTCTAGATAATAGTCGTATTTACCCTTATATTGGTAAATTTTGTGATTGTCCAATTCAATAATATTATTACACACTTGATCTAAAAAGAATCTATCGTGGGTAACCATTAAAAGGGTTGTATTTGAAGTAGATAGATACTCTTCTAACCATTCTATCATATCGATATCCAAATGGTTGGTTGGCTCATCCAAAATTAATAGATCTGTTTCAGTGATTAAAGTTTTAGCTAAAGCGGTTTTTTTTCGTTGACCACCTGACATTTCCCCTAAGTTTTTAAAAATATCATCAATACCAAACCTAGAGAGGATCTCTTTCACTTTGCTTTCCATGTCCCATGCATGTAAACGATCCATCTCTAAGAGTGCGTGTTCCATTCTGGAATGAAGTTGTTCATCTTCCCCTTTTTTTGCTAAAGAGATACAGGTTTCGTACTCTTTCACAGCCTGAATTACGGGTGTTTGAGATTCAAAGATCAGATCCAAAACAGAGTATTGATCATTTACATCATCCATTTGTGGCAAATAAGAGATCGTAATATCTTTACGTGTAACGACTTGTCCTTCATCAGGATACTCTAGTCCGGCAATGATATTTAAAAGGGTGGTTTTTCCGGTTCCATTTTTGGCGATCAATGCGGTCTTTTGTCCTTTTTCAATCCCAAAAGTGATTTGATCAAAGAGCAGTTTCTCTCCAAATGATTTAGTAAGTTTCTCTACAGTAAGATAATTCATAGTTTGCTGTTTATAGTGCAAAGATACTAAATAATGTGCTAATGTAAAGAAAAAAAAAGTATATTTGCCGACCTAAAAATGAATATGCTGACTCAACAAGAAATTGAAAATTTTAAGTTGCAATTAACTGGTAATAAAAAGATTGCAATAGTTACTCATTATAATCCGGACGGAGATGCTTTAGGATCTTCTTTAGCTATTTTTTCCCATTATTTGGAGTTAGGCTATGATGTGAGTTGCATTGTTCCTAATCCATTTCCCGATTATCTTTCTTGGATGCCTTATTCATCAAAGGTTGTGAATGCCCAAAAACAGATTCAAAAAGCGAAAAGATTGATTCATAATTCTGATATTTTATTTGTTTCTGATATGAATGCCGCTCATAGAGCCGGTAAGGATTTAGAAGATGCTCTCATAGAGTCTAAAGCCTTTAAAGTGCTCATTGACCATCATCCTTCTCCCGCTTTTGATGCAAATATAGTTTATTCTACCATCTTTTCAACTTCTGCCAGTGAGATGGTATTTCGGTTTTTAAAAGAGATTGACCCTAATAAATCAATTTCTTTAAATGCAGCAAATTGTATTTATACCGGCATTATAACAGACACAGGTTCATTGAGTTATGCTTGTAATCGTCCATTAATTTACGAAATATTGAAAGAGTTGATGGAGATTGGTGTGGATGGAGAACTGATTCATCGTCAGGTTTATGATAACTACTCTGAGAGTCGCTTAAGGCTATTGGGTGTATCCTTAAACAATATGGTTGTAATGGAGGAAAATGGAACCTCTTATATGTTTTTAACCCGTCAGAACTTATTGGATAATGGATTTAAAAATGGGGATACTGAAGGTTTTGTAAATTACGGATTATCACTTAGTTCTGTTAAATTTACCGCTTTTTTCACCGAAAGAGAGGGGAGAGTTCGAATCTCATTTAGATCTAAAGATGAATTTGATGTTAATGTATTTGCATCCACCTTTTTCAATGGGGGAGGACACAAAAATGCATCTGCATCTTATCATTATGATTCATTGGAGAACACTTTGAAATATTTTGAAGAGGTAGTAAAAAATCATCCTGAGTTAAAAAATAATAACTAACATGTTTCGTTTTTATTCTACTATAACATTTCTAGTATTGCTCACATTTGCTTCATGCAAGGATAACACTCAGATACAAAAACTGGTAACTCCTAATCAAGTTCAGGACGATTCAGAAACACCACTACTTAGAGGAAATAAAAAAATGTTAGCTCTTGAAAATGAAGATATTGAACTGTTTATAAAAAGATATAATTGGAATATGATTAAAACCGGAACCGGATTACGATATGAAATTGTCCAAAAAGGTACCGGATCAATTCCAAAAAAGGGGGATGTTGTAGAGTTGGAATTTGTAACTCAGCTGTTGACAGGGGATACCATTTATACTTCAAAAGAGAAGGGATTGAAAAAGTTTCAGGTTGAAAAGACAGATGAGATTGTAGGGTTGCATGAAACTGTTCAGTTGATGCCAAAAGGTTCTGTTGCTCACGTAGTAATTCCATCATATATGGCTTATGGAATTTCAGGTGATGGAGATCAGATATTTGGGCAACATGCATTGGTAATGACTATTAAAATACTCAATAAATAAAGAAAAAATCAATCAATATTTTAAAATATTAAAAAAATGAAAAATTATTCAAAACTATTATTATTCGCACTTGTAGCGATTATGGCCATTGGTGCAACATCTTGCAGTAAGTACAAAGGTTTCAAAAAAGACAAAAAAGCCGGCTTTTATTACAAGTTTTATAACCAAGACAAAAAAGGTGTTCAACCTGTTGATGGTGACATCGTAGAATTAATGTTGACAGTTCGTACAGAAGACTCTACCATTATCCCAACTTTTCCAACTCGTGATCAAATTATCGAATCTTTATTCAAAGGTGACTTTTATGATGCATTAAGAAAAATGCACGTAAGTGATAGTGCTTCTTTCATTTTCAATGGAGACTCTATTTTCCATTACTATTTTGGACAAGAGTATCCTTTTGGGGATAAACCTTTATATTTTGACATTAAGTTGAAAAACATTATCCCTAAGGAAGAGTTTGAAAAACAACAAAATGAAAAAAGAAAAGAATATGAAGCTATGTTAGCAGAGTACAAAGTTGCAGAAGATAGTTTATTAACAAGCTATATCAAAACAAATAAAATTTCTGTAAAACCAACAGCATCAGGATTATATTTCATTAAAACAACTTCCGGAAAAGGAAAACAAGCTGTTAAAGGATCTACCGTTCAAGTTCATTACAAAGGAATGTTAATTGATGGTAAAGAATTTGACAATTCTTATCAAAGAGGAGAACCTATTGAATTAGAAGTAGGTAAAGGTATGGTAATCCCTGGTTGGGATGAAGCTCTTCAAATGATGAAAGTGGGTGATAAAGCAAAATTAATCATTCCTTCAAAAATTGGATACGGTGAAAGAGGAGCCGGTGGTGGTGTAATTCCTCCTTACGCAACTCTAGTTTTCGAAGTGGAAATGGTTTCCGTAAAATAAATTTTTGTATCTTTGCAGTGAAATTCCAGGGGCGTTAGCTCAGCTGGCTAGAGTGTTAGACTGGCAGTCTAAAGGTCGTGGGTTCGACTCCCATACGCTCCACCCCATTTCACTACAACATATTGAAAAAGACGCGTTATCGCGTCTTTTTTGTTTTGTGAATTTTCTTATCTTTGCATTCTAAATAAATCCTTTCTGCCAATGAACATTTTTAAAAGAAACAAGAAACCTGTGGAAAAAGCTCTTTCTTTGTCTTCCCTTACCCTTAAACGATTTAAAAAAGAGAAAATGGGTATCATCTCTCTTGGGTTCATTGTCCTGGTTTTTTTAATAGCAGTTCTTGGTTATTTGATTACTCCCGATTCTACTCCTTACTGTAATGATCAACACCTCGAAGTTGCACTACAGAAACCGGGTTTTAAAGTGCAAATGCTTCAGGTAAATGATCATCTCAATACCCCTAAAGTGAGTCTTTTTCATAAAATGATTTTTGGTCAGCCGGCTCAATACAGAACCATCCCGATCTCATCATATACCCAAAAGAATGATACTATAATCGCTCAACTTTTTGGACAAACAAAAATCTCTGAACGTTTTCTGAAGTCTGAATTGCATCCTTCTGATCCCATCACGTCTAAACGATTTGTGTTGGGTACAGATCGCTACGGAAGAGATGTCTTGAGTCAATTGATGCTGGGCGCCCGAATCAGTTTAGCAGTAGGTTTTATCTCTGTTTTTATTGCATTGGTGATTGGAATATTCTTAGGAGCAATCGCAGGTTACTATTCAGGAAGAGTGGATCAGATCATCATGTGGTTTATTAATGTGATCTGGTCAATTCCTACACTTTTGTTAGTTATAGCCATTAGTTTTGCACTTGGGAAGGGGTTCTGGCAGATCTTCATCGCCATCGGGTTAACCATGTGGGTAGATGTAGCGCGTGTTGTGAGAGGTCAGGTGATCGCTTTGAAAGAACAAGAGTTCGTTGAAGCCGGAAAAGCATTAGGATTTTCAAATCTGTATATCATCTTTAAACATATCCTTCCGAATGTATTAGGAACAGTAATCGTTTTAGCCGCATCAAACTTCTCTTCCGCCATTCTGATGGAAGCCGGATTGAGCTTTTTAGGGCTTGGTGTTCAACCTCCAACACCCTCCTGGGGAATGATGATGAAAGAAAACTACGCATATATTGTATTGGATCAAGCCTACCTGGCTATCGTCCCTGGTCTTGCCATCATGCTCCTCGTTCTTGCCTTTATGCTCGTCGGCAGCGCCCTTCGAAATGCTATGGACGTTAGAAGTTAAGAGTTAAGAGTTAAGAGTGAAGAGTGAAGAGTGAAAAGTTTTTATATATTTGCAAAATCAATTAAAAAACTATAAACTACTAAAAATTTACTATCATGAAGAAAAGCCCTTTAGTTGAGAAAAGCTATTTATTTGCAATTAAAATTGTTAAATCAGTTTATCTTGTCCAAAATTCTAAAAAAGAGTATATTTTAACAAAACAATTGATTAGAAGCGGGACTGCAATAGCTGCACTAATTTCAGAAGGGCAATATGCTCAAAGTCCAGCTGATTTTATAAATAAATTTTCTGTTTCTTTAAAAGAAGCTAATGAAACAAAATTTTGGATAAATTTACTAAAAGATACTGAATTTATTGATATTCATGTTTTTGAGTCTTTAATTTTTGATTTAGAAGAAATAATTAGTATGCTTGTTTCGTCTATCAAAACTCTAAAGTCAAAAATGTCCCAATAACACACTCTTCACTTTTCACTTTTCACTTTTCACTTTTCACTCTTCACTCTTCTTAGTTCCTTTGTAGAGCTCGTAGCCCCAGAATTTGCATTCGAGAGGGCCGTTAAAGAGGTTGAACCGTTTGGCTGTTTTGAGTCCGATGTTTTTCATCGCCTGGGTGTCAGAGCTGATGATGAAAGCTTTACAATTAGTGTAGTTGGTCTTTAAAGTATCCCCGATTTTTTTATAAAGTAAGTCTATATCTTCAACTTCTAATCGTTCGCCGTATGGTGGATTGATCATCAACATAGCCGGAGTACGTGGTGGAAAACTATCTAACATGTCCTGTTGTTTTAGAGATATAAAATCTTCTAAACTAGCTTCTTCTACGTTATCAATTGAATATTGAATCATCCTTTCAGAGATGTCAGACCCATAAAAGTTGATATCTACATCGTCCAGAATTTCTGTTTCATTTTTAACCTGATTCCAAATTTCTGAATCAAAATTCTTCCAGCTCATAAATCCAAAATGGTCTCGGTAATATCCTGCAGGGATATTTAGAGCAATCATCGCTGCTTCGATCAATAGGGTACCTCCACCACACATGCAGTCAATAAAATCACACTCACCTTTCCACCCACTCAATTTAATCATCCCAGCTGCAACCACTTCGTTTATGGGAGCAGGATGATTGGCCACTTTATAACCTCTTTTGTGTAAAGATTCTCCGGAACTGTCTAAGAAAAGATGACATTCATTGTTGAAAATATGAAGATGAAACTGAACATCCGGGTTTTCTTTGTCTACACTTGGCCTTTCATTGTATGTATACCTGAAACGGTCGCAAATCGCATCTTTTGCTAACATGGATGCAAAAAGGGGAGTGTTGAAAATGGTGTTGTTTATAGTGGCACTGATCGCTAAAGTTCCATCATAATTGAGATATTTTTCAGCATCAAATTGGTAAATGTGCTCATAGAATTCGTCATTGTTTTCGAAGGTAAACGAACCTACTTTCCATAAAATTCGTATTGCTGTTCTGCAGAAGTAATTAGCCCGGTACATCATGGCAAAATCTCCTTCAAACAGAACTGATCTATTCAATAATTGACAATTTAAAGCTCCTAGTTGTGTCAATTCTTCAAATAAAACAGGTTCTAACCCTGCTGAAGTTTTTGCTATAAAGGTTTCTGTTGAGATGGCCATGTACTTATAATGTTTATTATTAATAAATTAGAAAGATAATTTAATATTGCAAAGATACTATTTTTTATCATTCCTTTTTATAAACAATCCAGAGTGATTCTATCCGTTGATTTTAAAATATTTTTTTCATTTTTTTATTTTTTAACAATAATATTTTATTATTTTTGCAAAAAATTTTACAATTGTTTAACTAATTTTTACTAATTTTATTTTCATGAACTTACAAGATAAATATTCAGTTCTTCTTATTGAGAAAAGTGATAATCTAAGAACAGTTCTAAAAGATTTCTTAGAAATGTATAATTATGAAGTTCGTGATTTTGAAGATGGTCTTCAAGCTCTGAAATCGATGTCAAAAACGACTTTTGATCTTTGTTTGCTTGATATGAATGCAGAACCTGTTAATGGGTTATACTTAATTCATGAAATTAAAAAGGTAGATGCTCAAATTCCTGTTGTTTTTATCTCTTCAAAGAGCGACAAAGAGACCAGAATTCAAAGTTTTAAAGAGGGTTGTGACGATTTTGTAATCAAACCTTTTAGTATCGAAGAGCTGGAACTTAGAATTAACGCTATTCTTAGAAGAACATCTGGAAATCGTATTCAAAAACACGTTGTTACTGAAGATGTGACTTTTTATTTTGCAGACTTTAAATTTAACTATACTACATTAGAATTAGTTCATGCATTCAAAACACAACATCTGACCAAAAAAGATGCAGAAATGTTAAAACTTTTCTGTAGTAATATCAACACCCTTATTCCTCGCCATAAGTTAGTGAAAGAAGTCTGGGGTGAAGATAAAGCTCAGTTGAGTCGAAGTATGGATGTTTATATCACCAGACTAAGAAAATATTTACAAATTGAAGATCCGAAACATGATCATCATAAAACTCATAGAGTTCCTGTTGTTGAAATTATCAATGTACATGGAACCGGCTATATTTTAAAAATTAACGAATAAATTTAACTACAAATATTTTTACTATGATTATTGATCAATTATTTCAAAATGTTGCTGATAAAGGACATGTTTGTGTTGGATTAGATACCGATTTAGAATATCTACCACAAGAATTTTCAGCCCAATTTTCTCATTTAAGTGACGCCTTATTTCATTTTAATAAAGAGATTATTGACGCAACTGTTGATGTTTCAGCCTGTTTTAAAGTGCAAATCGCTTATTATGAAGCATACGGGATGCAAGGGATGGAAGCATATAAGAAAACTTTAGAATACCTCAGACAAAAAGATACTGTTATCATTGCTGATGTTAAAAGAGGAGATATTGCGAAAACAGCTGAAATGTATGCAAAAGCCCATTTCTCCGGTGATTTTGAAGCAGATTTTATTACTGTTAATCCATACATGGGATTGGATACCATAACTCCATTTTTACCTTTTGTTCAAAATAACAATAAAGGTTTATTTGTTTTGATCCGTACCTCTAACGAAGGAGCAAAAGATATTGAATATTTACCTACAGAGAATAACCAAAGAGTCTATAATGCAGTTGGTGAAAAAATCAACGCTTTGGGGAAAGAGTTTATTGGTAAAAGTGGATTTTCTTCAATTGGTGGTGTAATGGGTTGTACTCATGCAGATGAAGCAAAAGCTGTTAGAGCGGCTTTGGATTCCACATTTTTCCTGATTCCAGGCTATGGAGCTCAAGGGGGTAAAGCAGAAGATATTGCACTTTACTTGAAAAACGGAAATGGTGGCGTGGTAAACGCTTCCAGATCTATCTTGTTAGCGTATAAGAAAGTTGAAAATGGTGCTGCAAAATTTGCAGAATGCTCTCGATTAGAGGCAATTAGAATGAGAGATGATATCAGAAAAGCTTAAAATCTCCTCTAATAACTTTCTATCATTTTGTAGGCGGGGAACCTTGTGTTGTCCGCCTAATTTATTTTTACTTCCTAACCATTTAATAAAAGTACCCGGTTCAACAACAGAGATCTTCGGTTTTACCAACATTAAATCACCGGTTCTTTTAGCTTCATAATCTGAATTTAAACTCTTTAAGGCATCATCCAATACTTGAGAGAAAAGCTCTAAATCGGAAGGACAGTTAGTGAACTCTACCGCCCACTCGTGTCCACCCTTTGTTTTTCCGGTGTTTAAAAATACAGGTGCTGCCGTAAAATTGCTGATGATAGCTCCGGTTTTTCTACAAGCTTCAGTGATCGCTTTTTCAGCATTGTCAACCACAACCTCTTCCCCAAAAGCGTTGATATAATGCGTTGTACGTCCGGATATTTTGAATTTGTATGGTCTGAGCGATGTGAACTGTATGGTATCTCCAATCTCATAACGCCATAATCCGGCTGCTGTCGTGATAATCAATGCATAGTTCTTACCCAACTCAACTTCAGACAATGGAATTGCTGTCTTCGCTTTGCCCGACATTTCGTTCATCTCTAAAAATTCATAAAAGACACAGTTGTCGGTCAATAGTAACATGTCATCACTGTTTCTTTCGTTTTGAATACCGAAAAAACCTTCCGATGCATTGTAGATGTTCATGAAAAACACCTCTTTTCCGGCAAAGATCTTTTTATACTCTTCCCGATAGGGATCAAATGATACACCACCATGAAAAAACACTTCCAGATTGGGCCAAATCTCATGAATCAGCTCTTTTCCTTTGATCTGTAAGACTTCCTTCATGACTAACAACATCCATGATGGCACACCCGACAATGCAGTGATGTCCTCATTAACCGTATTCATGGCGATCAGTTTTAACTTTTCATTCCAATTGGAGTGGAGTAGAATCTCTTTACTATTGGGTGCTTTCAAATATAGACCGATTGCAGGCATGTTTTCCATTAAAATTGCGGAAATATCGCCACATTTTAAGGGAGTTTCCCGTTCAAGAGATTGTAAACTGCCTCCCAAAGTGATCGTTTTACCCCCAAACATCTCCGTGTCAGGGAACATGTGAGTGTAAAAAGTAAGGCAATCACTAGCCGAGATGATGTTGTTCTCTTTCAATGACTCCTGACTCACCGGAACATATTTACTCTTTCCCTGAGTGGTCCCGGATGACTTCGCCAACCATTCAATTTTAGTGGGCCACAATACATTGTTTTCCCCTGAAATAATCCGATCTATGTAAGGAAATAGTGCATTGTAATCGTGAATCGGTACCTGTTCGGCAAACTGTTGGTAGGTCATGTTTGGTGTTAAACCAAAGTCTGACCCAAACTTAGTCCTACTGCCATATTCTAACATATATTTAAACCATTTTTCTTGAGTTTCCAGAGCATGTTCGTATAAAAAAACGGTTCTCTCTTCACGATATTCAAAAAAAGTTCTTATGGGTACATTTAAAAACTGCATAACTTCTCTTATTTTATTATTTTTACACTTCAAAAATAATAAAAAAATGGTTGCCGAAACGAACTTTAAAATAAACTTAGGATTAAATATTATAGAAAAATTACCAAACGGATATCATGCCCTTGAAACCGTTTTTTATCCGGTTTATAATCAAAGAGATAGTATTGAAATTCAACCTTCATCTGAGTTTCAATTTCAAATGGTCGGAGGCGATTTTAATATCGATCCCGATAAAAATATATGCGTGAAGGCATTCCGACTTTTAGAAGAAAAGTTTCAATTATCCCCCATTTCAATTACATTAACTAAAAAAATTCCTTCCGGAGCAGGTATTGGAGGTGGCTCCGGAGATGCAGCGACAACACTTTTGTTATTAAACCAATATTTTGATTTAAAACTTAATCAAATCGAGCTCATTAATATCGCAAAAAAGCTGGGAAGTGATGTGCCGTTTTTTATCATCAATCAACCCTGTTTTGCTACAGGGGTAGGGGAGATCCTCACACCAATATCCTTAGACTTATCCCAATATAGGATTGAGATGGTATTCTCTGATATTCAGGTATCCACCCCATTAGCATATAGCTGGATCAAACCTCAAAAGCCCCAAAAACCGATTTTAGAGATTCTCCAAACACCAATCGAAAACTGGAAACATGAGCTTGTAAATGACTTTGAAGCGGTTGTTTTTCCCCGATATCCGGAATTAGAGAGAAACAAACAACTGATGTACGAAAAAGGAGCAGTTTATGCCGCGATGAGCGGCAGTGGCTCCTCCATCTTCGGCCTGTTTACCGCAGAGAAGGTTTAACCACAAAGGACACAGAGAGGATTAAACCGCAGAGGACACA
>DAONEU010000047.1:0-10769 GCA_035403245.1 Bacteroidales bacterium
TTTTGCTTAAATGGGCAACAAAATACATTTTAACCTTTTTTCCGGGATCACAAAACTTGGCATATTCTGGATAAGTTTCAACATATCCTTCCACTTCGTTTTTGTTGATCCATCTAACAAAAGCATCTGTAACGGTACTGCTTTCTCCTTGTTGATGTCCTACATCTATAATCAAGTGGCTTTCACCTGATTTTAGAAATGTATATCTATGAAATCCAACTCTTTCAGTTGCAGTCAATTCAGCTTTTATTTTATAATCTTTAAGATAAACAGAATAATAACCCGGTTCTGCATGTTCATCTTTTTTATCGAAGCGGGAACGATAACCTGAATCAGGGTTCTCTAATTTTCCGGGAACGGTTTGAAGAGGACCTGTTATAGGCATAAAAACAACTCCTCCAACCTGAAACTCATGAAAGTGACCAAATCCTTCTATGGAAGCGTGTCGATCATCATAACCTGCAGGCATCCAACTACCTATACTTCCATAAGCATTAGTATGTGGTGCTAATTTGCACATTCCAAAAGGTATTGAAGCGGGTGTATAGAAAAACCATCTCCCATGAACAGAACCTATCTGAGGATCAACCCATTGAATGGCATTGAATTGTTTTTCATTACTTTTACAGGATGTGAATACAAGAAATATCGAAATCAAAATCAGAAACGATATTTTAGGAGATAAAACTTTCATTTTTAAAGATTTTTAACACATTTTTTGGGAATGTAAAAATAGTAAAAAATAATTAATTCATCATTTAATCCCTTTTTATTATATTTGTACTTTAATTCAAAATTCAATCAAAATAGATCAATCAGAAAAACAACAATGAAAAAAATTACATTTTTAACTATTATTATGCTTATGGTCAGTGGATTATGGGCACAACCAAAGTATCAGCACTATACCATCAAAAGTGGGTATATTGAATACAAAGTTACCGGAAATTCATCCGGAACCAAGAAAATGTGGTGGGATAACTATGGCAATATGTCTAGAACTGAGTCAAATGTCGTTACAGTAACGAAAATCTTTGGAATGACAAATGAGACGAAAGAAGAAAGGATATATGTGACTAAGAAAAATCAATTCTGGGATGCCAATTTAGTTGAAAAAGTATATCAAACCGGCATCTATGACATTGAAGAAAACCTTGCTTTTTACCAAAATATGACAGAAGCTGAAAAAAGAGCTTTTGAGAAACAGATGTTAGACCAATATGGCGGTTCTATTGTTGGAAAAGAAACTATTTTAGGCTATGAGTGTGATATTGTATCTGTAATGGGCGCAAAGTCTTGGGTCTACAAAGGATTTGTTTTAAAAACGGAAGCAAGCATCATGGGTATTACAATTGTTGAAACTGCTATTAAGTTCGATCAAAACATTGCTGTTCCTGCTTCAAAATTTGAGCCCTACCCAGGTGTTCAATATGAAGATATTGGAAAAGTTGAAGTTCCTGGCATGGCACCTGTAACCGCAACAACTGAAGTAACGAGTTCAACACCGGCTCCAACCAAAACATCTGCTCCAGCTATAAAATGTTCTTACAGCACTTTTGAATCGATCATCAAAGGAACTAAATTAGGTGGTTATAAAATGGTGAATGTTAAGGATAACACTTCCAATTACAGTGCCATGTTTGTAGGATTTACAGGTGCACTAACCATAATGGGAACCTCTAAAAGTGAGTTAAGTAAAAATACAGATCTTTCTTTGTTTGAATCATTTAATCATAATGGTAAAAGCCATTATTACGGAACTGTTCCCGATGGCACAGCAATTATTGTCTCTTACCCGGAAAAAGATCTTTACGTAATGTATATTTTTAATCCTGCCAAATCACAGGATGATATGCTTGAAATCACCGATAAATTTGGATTTTAGTTAAAAAACAAATGTATCCGGTGAAATCAGAATCGCTCTTTTTTCATTGAAATCTAACATAGCGTTAATCAACATCATTTTAGAGAAAGATGGAAGTTGCTTAACGCTAATTTTTTGTGTTTCAATTACACCTTCCTCAAGAAGTCTGGCCCGACAAGTCCCGGCAAGGAGAGGATTTTCAGGAGTAATCCATCTCTTGCCATCCCAAAAAATAAGATTAGCAAATGAACAATCGGTAACCTCTTCGTTCTTAATGATAATGATCTCATCACAACTCCCTTTTTTGGATTTCAATTGATCTAAATGAGTACGGTCAGCAAATTTAAATGAGTAATCTAAATTATTATCAATCAATATTTTGAAAGTTTTAATAACTTTGGATTGATAAGGAATCAATTGATATTTTTCAACTTGAGTTTCATTATAAATTACAGACAGTTTATATAATTTGTTTGTAGCGAATGAGATCCGTTGTAAGAATGGTTCAATCTGAACTAAAGAACAAGCATCTATCCTTTGTTGATGATAACTTACGTGTTGAGGAATTTTGTTAACAATGGCAATTGTTTCAAGAAATTGGGACATAAATTTTAGCGATTAGTTCTTGGTATTCATCTATTCCGTGGCTTAATGCGGTTATACCTCCACCACTATGGTAAAAACAGTTTCCTTGTTCATCTTGTTTTATAAAACGGATCATAACACAACTATCCAATGTTTGTCCATCGAAAAAACCGGTAACTCCGGTATAAAAACCTCTATCGGTTGTTTCATTTTCCAAAATGATCTCTATTGTTTTCTTTTTGGGTGCCCCCGAAATAGAGCCTGCAGGCAACAATGTCATGATGATATCTCCGACTTTTTGATGCCATTTTTCAGGGAGCTCTCCTTTGATCTCAGAAATAGTTTGAAGAATAGCCCCGGTTTGAGTCTTGATGGTATCAAAAAATCGGAATAGAGTTACCTCTACTCTTTCGGAAACCATGGACAAATCATTTCTTATCAGATCAACAATTGTATAGTGTTCATACAATTCTTTTTTGTTATCCAATAATTGTTGTTGTGCATTCGGAAGGGAAGCATCAATCGTTCCTTTCATCGGATAGGAAAAGATCTGATTATCTTTGATTTTTACAAAAGATTCAGGAGAATAACAAAGGAATTGATTGTCAAATAAAATTTTATAAGGAGCCTTTGCCTGGTTATAAATGGATTCCAAAGGTAAATTTTCCCCAATGGGTGTAGCAAAAGTTAGATTTAATAAATAACTATTTCCATAACAAATCTCCTGATGAACTGAATTAAATATTTTCAAATATTCTTCTTGTGAAATTGTCTTAGGCTCAAAATGTATATTTGATACAATTGCGTTTTGAAATTTCAGTTCGTTTTTAAAATTCGGAAACTGACATACTATAGGCGAATCAATTAGCTCGTTTTGAGGTATAATATATCCGGTTTCTCCTTTAAAATCTATGATAAAGACAAATGGGGTTCTTTCTGAACCCATTTTATTCATTTTCTGAACGATTTTATGTTTAGAAAGAAGCTGCATCAATAAAATTTTTAATTATTTGATTCCCATATTGAGTAATATAAGATTCCGGATGAAATTGAACTCCATAAACAGGCAATGATTGATGTTCCACTCCCATAACAATTCCCTCTGAATCCCGGGCTGTAATTTTAAGGATTGAGGGAATATCTCCAGCATACCAGGAGTGATATCTTCCTACTGTCATTTGATGGATCCCTTTAAACAAAATTGAATCAGAATCTGACATAATTAGTGAATCGTACCCATGCATAACAGTCTGATTTTGAAATAATTTAGCTCCATAAAAGGAACAAATAGCCTGATGTCCCAAACAGATCCCAAGAATTGGTTTATGAGTATGATATGTTTCCAAAATGGCATTTAAAATGGGGAAATCTTTGGGCAAAGAGGGCCCTGGAGACAATATAATCATCTGATATTTAGATACTTCTTCTATTGAAAGATTAGAACTTTTAACAACTGTAAAAGGAATTTTCGTTACCGAGCGTACCGATTCCACGATATTAAAAGTAAAAGAATCGTTGTTGTCAACTATTAAAATCATGAAAGAAGGTGTAATCTTTCAGCAAAATTACACCTTTTTTTGGATATTGAAACCGTTGAAAATCAGATCTATTTTTTCAAAAGATCTCTAATTTCAGATAATAATTCCTGTTCTTTAGTAGGAGCTGGTGGTGCAGCGGGTACTTCTTCTTGTTTTTTCTTTGCTTTAATCATTGCTTTCACAACCAAAAACATTACAAAAGCCACAATAACAAAATCGATAAAAACAGTAATAAAATCACCATACATTAAAGCAGCTTCCGGTTTAATTACCTTTCCCGCGGCATCTAATTGGGCTTCCGCCAGAACAATTTTTAGATCTTTAAAATCGATACCGGTCGTTAAAACACCTACGATTGGCATAACCATTCCATTAATAAAAGCAGACACAATTTTTCCGAATGCGGCACCCATTACAAAAGCAACGGCCATATCCACGAGATTGCCTTTCATGGCAAACTCTTTAAATTCTTTTAACATTCCCATAATAATAAATTTAAATGATTAAAACTTGTATGCAAAACCTACGCCAAAGATCTCTTTGAACTGAACTTTATCCACTGGATTGCCTGAAACTTCGCTGATAAATTTGATGTCATAATCGTATATAAGATGAACAATTAAACTAACAGTGATATATTTATTAACCTTCATAGATATTAAATTTTCCCAGTTTACGTCAATAAACTGAGGATCTTTAAGATAGTTGGAATAAAGGTCTAGTTTGGTAGTAAATGATAAATTTTTAAGGAAAGGTGCCTTAAAATCGTTTTTTGAATATATAAATCGAATATATCCACCAAACTCTGATTTTACAATTTCTCCGGGCTCAACACCAAAAGCGCCAGCAGCTGAAAGAATTGGGTCATTCACAATAGTCCATTTTGCTGTAAAAGGGGCAATAAACATACTCAAATGGTTATTAGGTTTAAAGTCCATACCTATAGCACCAACAATATAAGCAGGGGCAAGAAAATTTGAAATTTTAACAGTATCCGTTGGCAATTTATATCCCGGCGTCATTTGAGTTTTAACATTAAAAAGAGCTGCATAATACCAATTTCTAAAAGCTTTATATCCAAACTTGGACAAAAGGTCAATTTTATCATCCGTTTTTGAGAATGGAATATCATTTCCTAAACCCTGTTTCATCATACCATACCCCATATCTAAAGAGTTATCCCAGGCTCCTTTTCCTCTTTTATAGTTAGCAAATACGCTAAAGAATGCATTTACAGATATTGCATTTTCACCTCCGGCAGACCAATTAGTCAAAGAAGTTTGTGCACCTGTTATGGAAAAAACACCACCCGTTTTCCAACCTTTAAGGGTATCTTGTTCATTTTTTCTTAATACCGTTTCATTATCGGTAACTTGAGCAAAGAGAATATTCCCTATGCATAAAAATGTAAAAAAAAGTAAAATTTTGTTCTTCATAGTTAAAAAAATTAAGTTTAAAAAAAAGTTTTTTTAAAATTCCGATTATTCATTGTGATTGGGTTCTATTGTTCTAAAAGAGATTACAAAGATAAAAAAATTAATAATAAAAAAAATAAAAAAATATTATGAATTGAATTCGTCATTTTTTTATTATTTTTGCCAATGAATCGATTTAGTTGTATAAACAATCTTATATCTCACTTCAATAAATGCAAACTATATGAATAAGACACGAGAAATAAAGTTAAGATGTCTGATAGTAGAAGATGAACAGCCTGCACAATGGGTACTTAAACATTTTATAGAACAATCTGACTTTTTAGTTTTATCTGCCATTGCTAATGATGCTAAAGAAGCGATTGAAATCTTGGATAATCAAAGCATTGATCTACTTTTTTTAGATATTAATTTACCAGGAATCAGTGGTATTGAATTTCTGGATTCTTTAGAAAATCAACCCCCTGTGATCTTTACAACTGCTTATGCTGCTTACGCTGCTGTTAGCTTTGAATACAATGTCATCGATTATTTACTAAAGCCTATTACGGAAGATCATTTTAACCGGGCAGTCCAAAGAGCTGTAAACAAACAATTTGCTGAAAACAGTAAACAACCAATCATGGAAGCTGAATTATTAGGTTCTGTTGATATTCCGATTGGAAGTGATTCTGTTCCTATTGAAGTGAATAAAATTACCTATTTACAAAGTTGGGGTAATTATGTTAAAGTTTTTACCACAGAGAAAATGGTCTTAGCCAGTATTTCAACTCAGGGATTATTAGATATACTCCCACATAATAAATTTATCAGAGTACATAAATCATTTACAATAAATAGAGACTTTGTTACATCGTTGAATCAAAAAGAGATTGTTATTACATCAAATGTAATTCCTATAGGAATATCCTACAGACAATCCGTACATACTATCTTCAACAATCCTGAATAATCATTAAAAAATGTTTAAAAAACAATCAAAAAAGAAATCTCCGACATTTTTAATATTGGTTATAACCGCATTCTATATCTCCATTTTTCTTTGGTTATTGTTTGGCATCCTGAATTCAGCCAATATTTTTGATACCAAAATAGTTCCTACTTTTTCAATTATTCTTGTTCTTCTGACTATTTTACTAACTTGGATCATATTTAAGCTCATTCGTCCTAAAAAAAATCACTTTAGTTACGCATCAATTGTTTATTCACTCTTCTTTATTGTATCTTATTTTTTATTTAAACAATTAATAGCACATTTAATTGGATTTCATTTGAATTCAAACACAAAAATTTATATTTTACTCTTACATTTACTCATAATAGTAGGAATTCCTGCTGCTTATCACTATTTAAACAATATTTTTATTAAATTAAAAAAAAATATAGATGAAGTTGAAATTAAAAAAAATGAATTAGAAAATCTCAAAAACCAATTAAGTCCTCATTTTCTGTTTAATAATCTGAATAATATATACGCTACCATCATGATTGACAAACAGATAGCTTTGGATTACACCCATAAGTTCTCTGATATGATGCGTTTCTATCATTATATGGTCGGAAAAGATCTTATCCCGGTTGAAGATGAGTTATCCTATATTGAAAACTATCTGGCTATTGAAAAGTATAAAATGGGAGACCGTTTGAGGTTAAATTTTGTCAAACAAATTGATCAACTAAAACATGAAATACCCCCATTTTTATTAACTCCATTGATTGAAGCCGCTATTGAAAGGAGCCAGGGATTGGGAGCTTTACCATTTATTGAGATCATTTTAACCATTAAAAAAAGTAATTTAAAAATAGAGGTGTTCAATTCAATTCCCGAAAAACCGGGAAAGATTAAAAAGCAGATCTTACTTGACAAAGTTAGAAATCAGGTACAATTTTTATACCCTAACAAGCACACATTCAAAATTGAAAAATTAAACAATTTAGAACTAACTACTTTAGAGATTCCATTATAGAATTTTTACAAAAAAATATCTTTAACAAATTTTCACATTTATTAAGGTTTTAAAAGGATTGCACCCTATTTTTTAATATTTTTGCAATCCTTAATCAAAATCAACATGATATGAAAAGATTTTTATCCCTTTTTACTATTCTTTCCATTTTAACAACTTTTTATTCTTATGGGCAGGACACCATTCGCGTTTTTGCTCATCATAACCAAGTTGTGGTTACTGATCCCTCAAAAGGGGTAAATTCTTATAAAAGTTGGGCAAAACTACCCAGTTCAAATGTTCCGATCCGTAAAATTACGATGTATGTTCACTTTGGATGTCCGGATTCCACGAGATGCGCTGATTGGGACTACTCAGATCAGATCTTTTTAGAAAGAGTTGGCGGAGTGAATGGGATAACAAAAAACTGGGAAATAGGAAGAGTAATCACTCCCTATGGCGGTTTTTTTGCAAAAGACTGGCATTTTACCTGGGAACAGGATATGACTGATTTTAGCCTCATCCTTAGAGATAGCTGTGAAATTAACTATATCCATTCAGGATACGAATCCAATACAGATCGGGGATGGTTGTTAAGTATTGAATTCGAAATCATTACCGGAACACCAACGGCAAAACCGATCTCAATCACAGAAATTTATAACAATAAATTTGAATATGGCAATAGTCAAAATCCGATAGAAAAACAAATGCTTCCTGTTACTTTTTTTGCTAATCCTAACTCTGCTTTTGGTCATTTAAGAGTGATCCAAACCGGTCACGGTATGGATGCTCCTGATAATTGCGGGGAGTTTTGTAGTAAGTACCGTGAAATCATTTTGAATAATGAATTGATCAGTAAACGTCAGATGTGGAAAAAGTGTGGAGATAATCCCCTTTCTCCTCAAGCGGGAACCTGGGTTTTTGATCGTGCAAACTGGTGCCCCGGTGACCTGGTTGATATAGAAAATTTTGAACTCAAAATTATACCAAACGACTCAAATAGAATCCATTTTATCATGGAGCCTTATACTGCCGAGGTGATTAACAGCGGTGCTCAGGTTATTAGTGCTTATGTTATTCAATATGAACAACCTGTAAACAATTTCGATGTTTCTGTTGATGACATCATGGTCCCTTCTAATAAAGATATTTATGCTCATTACAATCCTGCATCTTCCAAACCAATGATCATCATTAAAAATAACGGAAAAGAGCCGCTTTCTTCGTTTACAATCCAATTTGGAACTAAAGGGTTTCCTATGAGAACATTTGCATGGAAGGGATTTTTGAAGTACAATGAAACAGCAATCGTCACTTTACCGGGTGAAATTGAGATGAATAAAGGGGATAACCAATTTGTAGTTACCCTATTGAAACCAAACAATAAAAAAGATCAGTATCCAAAAGATAACACGTTTTATTCCCCATTCACCTCCTGCCCTATTCATTATTCTCCGGTCATTTTTTCTTTATTGACCAATAATGAACCCCAACATAATGCATGGAAACTGACGGATCAAAATGGCAAAGTGTTATATGAAAGAAAATTAGGGTCTATGTTGCCTCAAAAAACTTATTTTGACTCTTTAAAATTGTCTACAGGTTCTTATACGTTACAATTTACTGATACTATGGGTGATGGATTGGAATTTTGGTTCAATACCAAAGGAGGAAGAGGAGAAGCAAGATTGTATAATAATGAAAATCAACTTATTAAATCTTTTGATCCTGATTGTGGTTCCGGATGGGTTTATAATTTCAAAATTGGAGCAAATCCAGATCCTGTTGACTCAACATTTAAATCTATGGCGTTATATCCTGCCCGTACATCTGATAAAACCACTTTTTCATACTTTGGAAATACAAAAGAGGATATTACCGTTCGATTAATCAGTGATCCCGGGAATATCGTTCTGGAAGAGCACACCTATCCTATGTTAAAAGAGGGTTTCTTTACCTATGATTTAACCCGTTACCCTTATGGAAGATTCTATTTGGTTGTAAATACCAAAGATAAAGAGATTTACAAACGTCGCATCCGTTTTATGGAACCCGAAAAAGAGGAGTTCCCTTATGAATGGCCTACTGACACATTGGTAAAACTAAACTTAGAAAAGTGGCAAGACTGGAAATTCGGAGTGATTATCCATTGGGGAGCTTATAGCCAATGGAGTGTGGTTGAAAGCTGGAGTCTTTGTCCTGAAGATGAAGATTGGTGCAAACGAAGAGGCCCATACGCCGATAACTATTCAAAATATGTTGAAGAATACGAAAAAATCAGAACCGTTTTTAATCCAACTCAATTTAACCCGGAAAAATGGGCCAAAGCATGTAAAAATGCAGGTATGAAATATGTTGTTTTTACAACCAAACATCATGATGGTTTTTGCATGTATGATTCCAAATATACGGACTATAAAATAACCGACAAAGCTTCTCTTTTCTCATCTAATCCTCGCAGCAATGTAGTAAAAGAGGTGTTTAATGCTTTCAGAAAAGAGGATATGGCTATCGGTGCCTATTTCAGCAAACCTGACTGGCATTGTAATGATTATTGGTGGAGTTATTTCCCTGTTAAAGACAGAAATGTGAATTATGATCCTAAAAAATACCCGGAAAAATGGGCAAATTATCAAAATTACACCTATAACCAGATTGAGGAGATCATGTCCGAATATGGTAAAATTGATATTCTTTGGCTGGATGGTGGTTGGGTACGCCCCGAAGGTTCATTAACTGAGGAGACCAAACCTTGGATAGGCAAATATGGTTGGATACAAGATGTCAATATCCCAAAGATTGCTAAAATGGCCAGAAGTCATCAACCCGGATTATTAGTGGTTGATAGGACCATTCATGGGGAGTATGAAAATTACAGAACTCCTGAACAGTCAATCCCAGTAACAAAGCCTGATTATCCTTGGGAAAGTTGCATTACTCTAGGAGACAGTTGGTATGCTATTCCTAATGAAACTTATAAATCTTATACCTGGAGCATCCATACTTTAGTTAGAATTGTGGCTAAAGGGGGTAACTTTTTAATGGGTATTGGCCCTGACAAATCAGGAGATTTAGTTCCTGAAGTTTATAAAAGACTGGAAGAGATTGGTCAATGGATGAATATCAATGGAAACGCCATTTACAATACAAAACCGATAGCTCCTTATGAATCTGGTAAATACTGCTTTACTCAATCGAAAGATGAGAAAACAGTTTACATTTTCTACCTCATCAATGAAGGGGAAACGATTCCAAAAACAATAGAAATACCTGCACCATTTAAGGATCAGATTTCAAAAATTGAGATCATTGGAAGTTCCGTTCCCGTTCAAATAGAAACAAAAGAGACACAAAAATGGATTACTCTTCCTAAAGATTTCAACAAAGAGGGGAAAGT
>DAONEU010000047.1:10869-13208 GCA_035403245.1 Bacteroidales bacterium
ATCGGCTTTTGATTCATCAAAATGGATAAGGTTGGTCCAACTCTAAATCCGATCGCATTCTTCTTAGTTTTCACAAAATCGTACCCCATCTCTAATGGTATCTGAAGGTAGATATGCTGCCTGTAAATTTTTGTGTAATAGGTGCTTAAATAATCATTATATACATCTGCATTGGAGAAATGATACTCAGGGATTAAATTAAATCCGTTATCTGCAACGGTAAAGGAAACGGAATCTAATGAATTATAGGATCCCAGATATTGATTATAATCCACTTGATACTCATAATATCCTTTGCTTACAGACAAGCCAAAACCTGTTCTTATTTCATATCTTGGATTGAATGGATGGAATTTGAACTCAATCCCAAAATTGTGAATATATTTATCATTTTCAATGATATTAAATATAACTTCAGGTCTGTAATAAATTCCAACAGATGTCTCCAATTCCTGAATAAAAACCATGTTAAATGCAGATATTTTTTTTGTTTTATTAGGCTCATTTATTGGTGCTTCAGATTTATTAGTATCCAAATGGTCTTGAGTTTGTGCTACTATTTCGGATTGATTTTTATTTAAACTAATTACAGGGATATACGGATCATTTTCCTCTTTTGAAACGACAATAATATTCTCTACAGTATCCGTATTGATCGGGTTTTGTTCAATTATAATGCTTTTATCTGATTGGATAGTGGAATTTACAACAGGTTGATTCCAACTACTTGAAATATTTTGATTTGTTGGAATCTCATTTTGTTGAATAATCTGTTTTGAAACGACAGAATTAGGGATAGATTGTTTTTCTGATGAATTTTTAATTGATTCTTTTTCAATAGATTGTTTATCAGAAATAGTATTCTGAACCGGATTCACTTCAGTCGTTTCATTTCTAGAAATGGATGAAGGATTTGCTGCATTTGAAGTGACTTGTGAAGCAATATTGGATTTTATTGTTGCACTCTTTTCATGATTCATGAAAAAAATGGAGCTTAAAGCGACTAAGCATGAGAAACCTGCAATAAAAATGAAACCCAGTTTTTTCCGTTTTTGGGCAGCTTTCTTTTCTAAGACATTTTTTAGAAAAATATCTTTTTGACCTACAGAAGGGGTCAATTCAAACCCTTCCATAATTTCGTAGATCGATTTTTCCATTTTATTAAACTCTTTCATATTGTTGTATATTAAAAGAATATTTATTTTCAAATTTTGTCTTCAACAGCTTTCTCGCTTTCATCAATTGTGTTTTGGAAGTACTTTCAGAAATTCCTAATGTTGTTGCAATCTCTTTATGTGAATATTGTTCAAAAACATATAAGTTTAGTACTGCTTTATACCCTGCAGGCAATTCTGAGATCATCCTTAAGAGTTCGTTTGGATTTAATTCTAAATTATTGAGTTGTTCATCATCATTCAAATCCGGTATAAGTTCTAAAGGATATTCGTCAACAAATTGAAACTTAGATTGATCTCTTAAATAATTTAATGTCAAATTGACTGCAATTTTCTTCATCCAGGAATAAAAGGCACTTTCATTGGTGTAAGAAAACTTATCTAACGAATCAATAATTTTTAACAATGACTCTTGTAGTAAATCTTCTGCGTCAGGAATATGGTTTACATATCTAAGGATAGTCGTATAAATGGAGGAGGCATAAATATCATAAAATGATTGAAGTGTTTTTGAATCCCCTTTCTTAAGGTTCTTAAAAAACATCTCATCCACTTTTTTGACTTTATTTTTAGAGATAATCTTCAAAAGATTTTGTTTTAGTATTTAATAAACAAGATTTTGAGTAAAAAAGTTGCCTTTGTTAGTATTTTTTTAAACGACAATAAGGGGCTATGAATCATAACCCCTCATTGACGTATTCATAAACTCTATTTTTTCAAAAATTTATGAGATGATATTTGTCCCTTGGCAGTTGTCATTTGAATAAGGTAAACACCATTCGATAAATTAGTAACATCCATACTCAAAATATTTTCCCCTTGACTTAAGGTTTGAGTATTTTCAGAAACCAATTTTCCGGTGGCATCAAATATTTTAAGTGTTCCATTTTGAGCATCATTGGAGTACAAAGATACATTAATGTTATGTTCAGCAGGATTTGGATAGATTCCGTGAATGGATAATTGAGTTTCATTTTCTTTTACATCAAGAACTACTTCAGTTCCTTCAATAGTTAGAGTAACTACAACGTTTGGATTCTCTTCACTTAACACAATTTGTGTCATTTCAGATTCATAACCAGGAAGTTGAGGATTAATATAGAATGTTTGATATCCTAAGCTACTAAAAGAGAATGTGTTACCTTCAATACCTGAATAAGTGAT
>DAONEU010000048.1:0-11610 GCA_035403245.1 Bacteroidales bacterium
TCAAACATTATATGAAAAAAATTGTTCTTTCCCTTTTGATTGTTGCTTTCTGTTCATTTTCTTTTGCACAGACGGCTAAATATAGCAATGAGTTCTTGTCACTTGGTGTTGGAGCGCGTGCTTTGTCTATGTCTAATGCCATGGTTTCCCTTACTGATGATGTAACTGCAGCGTATTGGAATCCGGCAGGATTAATCAGAATGGACAAAAAATACGAAGTTTCATTAATGCACTCAGAATATTTTGCCGGGATTGCTAAGTACGATTACGCAGGAATTGCTTACAAAATTGATGATAAATCCGCAATTGCTCTCTCATACCTCAGATTTGGGGTTGATAATATCATGAATACTACAGAATTGATTGATAATCAAGGAAATGTTGATTATAACAGAATTTCATACTTCTCAGCTGCTGATAATGCTTTTTTAGTCAGTTATTCAAGACAAATTGGAAAAGTGGAAGGTTTATCTATTGGAGCAAATGCAAAAGTGATTAGAAGATCAATTGGTGAATTTGCGGGAGCCTGGGGATTCGGTTTGGATGCCGGAATACAATATCAAAAAAAAGGATGGCAATTGGGTTTGATGGCCAGAGATGTCACATCAACTTTTAACGCATGGAATTACAATTTAACAGATGAGGTGAAAGCTGTTTTTGAAGCTACCGGAAATGAAATACCCACCAATAGTTTAGAGCTAACCCTTCCAAAATTAATTTTTGGGGGTGGTAAAACTTTTGAGTTTAAAAATGGCTGGAATGCAACTGTGGCAGCAGATTTTGATTTTACTTTCGATGGAAAAAGAAATACCCTTATAAAAAGTAACGTGGTTAGCATTGATCCACACTTGGGTTTAGAGGTTGGCTATAAGAAAATAGTAGCTGTAAGAGCAGGAGTTGGTAATTTCCAACAAATTCCTGATTTTGATGGTACTAACTACACCAGTGTTCAACTCAACTTAGGATTAGGGATAGGAATTAAGGATTTAGTTTACATAGACTACGCATTTACTGATTTGGGAAACCTTTCCATTGCACTCTATTCTCACCTTTTTTCTGTAAAAGTAGCCCTTGATAAATTTCATAAATAATAAGATATAATGATTCAAACTCCTGAATATCAACAAACAAAAGAACAAATTGCTGAAAGAATTGCTCAATATGAAGCAATGCCTCTTAAAAATTTCAATGAAAAAGAAGCCTATCGCTTTGCTTTAAGTTGTATTGACTTAACAACTTTAGAAGGGAGTGATAATAGTGCAAAGATTCAACAACTTTGTGAGAAAGCTATTACATTAAATACTGCTGCTGTATGTGTTTATCCACCTTTCATAAAACAAGCTAAAGAAATATTAAAAAATACAACTATTAAAGTAGCATCTGTTGCCGGAGCATTTCCATCCGGACAATCACCATTGTTTGTAAAATTGGCAGAAGTAGCTTATGCTGTAGAAGAAGGAGCTGATGAAATTGACATGGTTATTTCCCGCGGAAAGTTTCTGGAAGGGAATGATCAAGAAGTTTTTGATGAGATTGTTGCTATTAAAAAAGCATGTAAAAATGCACATCTAAAAGTGATCTTAGAAACAGGTGAATTATTGGACCCAAAATTGATATTTAAAGCTTCTTTTTTGGCTATGAAAGCAGGTGCAGATTTTATCAAAACTTCAACAGGGAAAATTAATATTAGCGCCACTCCGGAAGCATTTTTGGTAATGTTAGACGCTATTAACCAATACTATAATGAAACCGGAACAATGGTTGGAATGAAACCGGCCGGTGGTATTTCTGATCAGGAAACCACCCTGTTATACCTGAAAATCCTAGAAAATACACTGAATAACAAGTGGTTAAATAATCAATATTTTAGAATAGGTGCAAGTAGATTAGCTGATAAACTAATTTAATTAGATAAAAAAAAATATTTTTTTTAAGACACTCTGAATATCAAATAAATGTGTATCTTTGCAGTTCGAAAAATTCACAAAAATTTGTATAACCAATAAAAAATTAAAAGCATTATGACAAAAGCTGAAATCGTAAATGAAATTTCGAACAAAACCGGGATTGACAAACAAGCTGTTCAAAACATCGTTGAATCTTTTATGACAACCGTTAAGGGTTCGTTAGCTAAAAATGAGAACGTATATTTAAGAGGATTTGGAAGTTTTATCGTGAAAGAAAGAGCTGAAAAAACTGCTCGTAACATTTCTAAAAAGACTACCATTGTTATTCCTGCTCACAAAATACCTTCATTTAAACCTTGCAAAACTTTTGTTAACGTAGTAAAAAAAATTAAATAATTCTAAATCCTACTATTATGCCTAGCGGAAAAAAAAGAAAAAGACATAAAATGTCAACTCATAAGAGAAAAAAACGTCTAAGAAAAAATAGACATAAGAAGAAATAGTCCTCTTATGAGTTAAATATGTAAAACTAAACAGTATAATTCGTTGTACTGTTTAGTTTTTCTTATTTATAAAGTAACGCAAAGTAAGATTTATAATACACTATGTCAGAAGAACTACCAAAACCTATTAGTAAAGAATTAGTCATAACTTCAGCTGACAAGGAGATTCAGATCGCCTTGTTAGAGGATAAAAAGTTAGTCGAAATTCACAAAGAAAAATCGATAGATCAGTTTGCTGTTGGAGATATTTATTTAGGGGTTGTCAAGAAAATTAATTCGTCCGGGATGAATGCTGCCTTCGTTAATATTGGCAGTGAACGGGACGCTTTTCTTCATTACCTTGATTTGGGCAACCATGCCCGCACTATGAACGAGTTTGTGAACCAAGTGATCACAACCAATAAAAAAAGTATATCTAATTTTCCTTATCAACCTGAAATACCTAAGGTTGGGAAAATTAATGAGGTGTTAACCACCGGACAAAAAATATTGGTTCAAATTGCAAAAGAACCAATTTCTACAAAAGGAGCCACCGTTACAACTGAAATCTCATTGGCAGGTCGTTATCTCGTACTTGTCCCATTTATGGATAAAGTTACGGTATCCCAGAAAATTAAAAGCTCCGCAGAACGTAGAAGACTTAAAAATTTGGTTCAGGCGATTAGACCTAAAAAATGTGGTATTATCATCAGAACCGTTGCTAATGGAAAGAATTTAGATGAAATTACCAAAGATCTAAACCAATTGGTTGAAAAATGGAAATTGATCATTGAAAAAATACCTATTGTTACCTATCCCGCTAAAGTTGCAGCAGAACTTGATATCGCAACGTCTCTCATCAGAGATATGGTCAATGATTCCTTTGAAGCGATCCATGTGGATAACCCCATAATCTACCAAGAGATAAAACAATACCTCTCCTTAATATCTACAAACTACGCCAATATCTTAAAACTATACAAGAATCCGAAACCTTTGTTTGAAACAATGAATATTGCCAAACAAATTAAAGGCTCTTTCGGTAAAATTGTAACTATTAAAAATGGAATCTATCTTGTAATAGAACATACCGAAGCGATGCACGTTATTGACGTAAATAGCGGAAATCGTAGTAAATCAGGTAAAGATCAGGAAGAAAATGCCACCGCTGTAAATCTCGAAGCCGCAGCTGAAATTGCACGTCAATTGAGATTAAGAGATATGGGTGGAATCATTACCATTGATTTCATCGATATGAAAAAAACTACCAACAGAAATCTTCTATATCAAACGTTGGTACAACTCATGAAGAATGATAAAGCTAAACATACCATTTTGCCTGTTAATAAATTTGGATTAATCCAGATTACCAGACAAAGAGTTCGTCAGGCTACCATTATAGATACATCTGAAAACTGCCCTTCCTGTAGTGGAACCGGTAAAGTGAAAGCATCCATTCTGATTGAAGAAGAGATTCAAAATATGATTGAATACCTTATTGAAAAGCAAGTGGAGAAGAGTTTTTCTATTACTGTACATCCTATGGTTTATGCTTACCTAACCAAAGGCCTTTTCTCTAAACAAGTGAAATGGTCATTGAAATATAAACAATGGATTAGAATTGCTCCTAATCAAAGTCATCACCTTTTGGAATTTAAGTTTTTTAATAAAGATAAAGAACAGATCATCTTCTGGACCAAACCCAACACAGAAGAGTGATTTTGACCAATTTTAAATAAATTTCGGGATGATTCAACCGATTGACAGAATATATAAATTTTGTGCTTATCAGGATCGATCTGTTTATGAAACCAGATTGAAAATCAGAAGTTTGAAAAATCCGGAAATTAATGAAAATCAACTTATTGAGAGACTTATTGCCGATAAATTCCTGGATGATATACGTTTTACCGAAAACTTTATTCAAGGTAAAATGAATGCAAAAGGGTGGGGGATTGCTAAAATAAAACAAGGCTTATTCCAAAAAGGGGTTCCGGAACTCATTATTAAAGAGGCTTTGCAAGAGATTGATGAAACAAAATACATAGATAATCTGAGAAAAGAACTTGTTAAGTGGAAAAAAGTGAACGATTTGAATCCACAAACAAAACCAAAATTGATCCGGTTTTTATTCTCTAAAGGGTATTCTTACGATCAAATCATAAATGAAATTGAATAAATAATGATACAGCTAGAACAAACAAAAGATTTACAAACCAGACTCAGTGAGCTAAGGAGGTGTCTTTGACATTGATGGTCGCATCAATGTAATTAAACAAAAAGAGGAGATCACTCATACTGCTGATTTTTGGAACGATCCAAAGGGAGCTGAAAAACTTCTAAGAGAGATTAGTGAAATTAAATCCTGGGTAACTGAATATAATGATGCTGCCCAATTAGTCGATGATTTAATTATCCTATTTGATTTTTTTACCGAAGGGGAAGCAACCGAAGAGGAAACTGATAAAGCCTATAAAACTGCATCTCATGCCATTGAAAAATTGGAATTTAGAAATATGATGTCTGAAGAGGAGGATCCTTTAGGCGTAGTTCTAACTATAAATTCCGGTGCCGGTGGTACTGAAAGTTGCGATTGGGCTGAAATGCTACTCAGAATGTATATTCGATGGGCAGAACGAAACAAGTTTTCTATCAAAGTTTTAGATCAACAAGAGGGTGATGTTGCCGGAATTAAACAGGCAACCATCGAATTAGATGGTCCTTATGGCTACGGATACTTGAAAAGTGAAAATGGCGTTCACCGGTTAGTGCGTTTATCTCCTTTTGATTCAGCTAATAGAAGACACACTTCTTTTGCATCTGTGTACGCATATCCGATCATCAATGAGGATATTATTATAGATGTGAATCCTGCTGATATCTCCTGGGATACATACAGATCAAGTGGTCCGGGTGGTCAAAATGTAAATAAAGTAGAAACTGCGGTTCGTTTACATCATCAACCTTCAGGAATCATTGTAGAATGTCAGGAGACACGCTCTCAACTTCAAAATCGTGAAAAAGCGATGCAAATGCTGAAATCACAGTTGTATCAACGTGAATTGGAGAAAAAACGGGAGAAATTATCACAAATTGAAAGTACCAAAAAGAGAATCGAATGGGGCTCTCAAATTCGTAGTTATGTGATGCACCCTTATAAAATGGTGAAAGACTTACGAACAGGCTGTGAAACATCCAATGTTAATGCTGTTATGGATGGCGATTTGGATGATTTTATTAAAGCCTATTTGATGGAAAACTAATCTGTAGTTGTTTTAAAACCTTGAGCTTGTAATTCAATTTGACAATTATCATTGGTAATCAGATTTTTCCCCGCACTTTCTGCTGTCATATATCCAATTACTGATATATTTTCAATCTTTTTAACCTTTTCATAATCATCTTGTTTGATAGTGAAAAGAAGTTCATAATCCTCACCTCCATTTAGAGCAATCGTGGTAGCCACAATTTTAAGTTCTTTAAGCGTTTCAAAAGTAACATGATCAATTGGCAACTTCTCCTCGTAAATAGTACAACCCACTTTGGAATTTCTGCAAATATGAAGTAACCCATTGGCTAATCCATCTTTCACATTGATCATGGATGTTGGAATCACCTCATTGTTTTTTAATTCCTGGATGATATCAAGTCGTGGTTCAGGTTTTAATTGTCTTTCCAGGATATATTCATATCCCGCCAAATCAGGTTGTTGATTAGGATTTACAGCAAAGACTTGTTTTTCTCTTTCCAGAAGTAAAAGTCCGGTGTATGCTGCCCCTAAATCTCCTGATATACAAATGATCTCATTTTCTTTAGCCCCATCCCTTTTTATAAGATCTGTTTCATTGCAACTTCCAATTACTGTAGTGGCTATTGTAAGTCCAGTAGTAGATGAAGTGACATCTAATCCGATTAAGTCGATATTATAACGTTCACAACAGTATTTAACGCCTGAAGTAAACTCTTCAAGAGCTTCAACAGAAAAACGATTAGAAACAGCAACGTTAACTCTAAGTTGAGAAGGGATTCCATTCATAGCCAATATGTCAGAACAGGCTGCTGTTACGATTTTGTATCCTAAATGTTTTAATGGGAAATAGCCTAAGTCAAAGTGAACATGCTCTACAAATAGCTGAGATGCAACCACTGTAAGCTTGTTTTCGAAGGAAATTACAGATCCATCGTTTTCTATTCCATATTTTGAGGAGGGGTTATGTAATGAAAAAAAATCACCTAAATAATTGATTAAAGACACTTTACCAAAGTCTGAAACTTCAGAACGACCACTGTTTTCTAGCATAATGTTAATATTTTTTTGATACTGCAAAGATACTAATTAATAAGCTAATAAGCTAATGTGCTAATCGGGCTAAAGGCGAAAATTAAGTAAGAAGTAAAAAGTAAAAAATAAGAAGTAAAAAGTAAAACCCAAAACCCAAAACCCAATAACTGATAACTGATAGCTTACAGCTGATAGCTTACAGCTCTATGGCCTTTTTCTCCAAATGGTTTTGGCAGTTGCGCAAGGTTTAAGATCTTTTTCTGTGCAAATAGTATGTAAGAATGTGTTTTCCTCTTCAGTAGGTTGGGAAGTTGATAAAATAGTGTCGCCATACATCGATTCTGCAATGAACCTACCATCAATAGAATACAAATAATAATTATCGAAAATTTCATCAGAAACAGACTCAATGAGCCATTGTAAGTATTTGATATTATTCACATGATGATATATATCTACGTCGAACATATTTACATCAATTTTTTTAGCATTATGAGCTGCTTGAATTGGGAGTATCTTCTTCGTTATATCATGATCTAAACACAAATCGGATGAGGTTCCCCAATCCTCTCTAATGGAATCGAAAACAGGAACAGGTCTCCTTTTTTCAATATCAAAAAACACCCAAAGACCTTTAGATCTACCAATAATATTCATTTTTTCATCAAAAATCAAATTTTCACGATGACCTTTGATCATAGAAAACTCTGACATCCAGGTACGAATTGTGATTTTCTCTTTGTATTTTGGGTAGCGATCCATTGTTAGGATTCCTGATAACAATACCCATCCAATATTTTGATTTTGAAGAGTATATAGTCCTTGATTAATAGATTCGCAATGATCAGCTGCCGTTTCTTCGAGTAGAGTAAGTAGTGTTGTAGATGAGGCTTCTCCAAATTTATTCATTTCAAAATAGCGAAGTTCAAATTGTTGGTCGAAATAGTTTTCCATGTTCTGTTTGTTTGATTTTATAAAACGTTTTATTTAATGAATTATTTTTAACAGTTTAATTTTATTTTTTAATTGAAGAGCCCATTTTTTTTATTAATTTTGTGAATAAATAAACTAAAATTTAAGAAGAAATGAAACCAAGAATATTGCTCAGTTTAACATTATTTATACTAGTTTTTGTTTTGCAGGGAATTGCTCAGAATAAATCAACAGTCGAGTATATTAGGAGAGATGATACTGTTTCATTAAAAATGGATATTTATCAACCGGATGCTTTAATAAACAATAGAACATGCATATTATTTGTACATGGAGGAGCATTTTTTGTTGGAACCAGAGATTTCTCAAAATATTATGCTCCTTATTTTAAATTTTTCACAGATAACGGTTTTACAGTGGTTTCTATTGATTATCGGTTGGGACTAAAAGGACAAAAAAGGCCTTCTGTTTGGAATAGAAAACCCTTGATTCATGCGATAGATATTGCCGTTGAAGATCTATTTGAAGCCACAAAATATTTAATCATACATGCAACAGAATTAGGAATAGACACTTCCAAAATAATTCTCAATGGGGAGAGTGCAGGTGCAATAACAGTGCTTCAAGGAGATTATGAAATAAAAAATAGATTTGAGAATTCGAAATTATTACCCGCAACATTTCAGTATGCAGGTGTAATCTCTTTTGCAGGAGCTGTATACAGTACTCATGGAGCCTTAAAGTATTTAGAAAAACCGGCACCCACTTTATTCTTTCATGGGAGTAAAGATAAATTTGTTCCTTATAAGAAGATCAGACTTTTTAGAGAAGGGATTTTTGGATCGGAAGCATTAGTCAATGTTTTTATAAAGAAAGATTATTATTTTCAGTTTTATTCATTTCAAAATGTGAATCACGAAGTTGCAGTGTTTCCGCAAATAGAATATAGAGAAGAGATTCTGAAATTTATAAAAGATTGTGTATGGAATAAAAAGTCAACTCAGTTAGAGATCTATGTTGTTGATAATAAATATAGAATCAATCCTAAAATGTCACTAAAAAATTATATGAAATAGAATTTTTTATAATTTACTTTGGAAATATTTTCTTAATAAATTATTCAAGTCCTCTTTTTTAATCGGCTTTGAGATATAGTCTGAACAACCAGCATCAATAGCTTTATCGCGATCTCCTGAAAGACCAAAAGCTGTTTGCGCAATAATCACAACATCGCTGTTAAATTCCCGAATTGCTTTTGTTGCATTAAACCCATTCATTACAGGCATCTGAATATCCATCATGATGAGGTCAAGATCAGGATTATTACGACACATCTCAACTGCTTTTTCACCATTGGTAGCCACAATGATAGCTTTAGAGTTAGGCTTTAAATAGGTAGATAATAACAATGCAGAAGTGTTATCATCTTCAGCAATCAAAACTTTAAGATCTTGAATATTTGCAACATTTAAAGCACTTGGATTAACTGTTTTTTCCTGAATTTCTTTATATTTATCAAAATCGAATGGTAAAGTAAAAATGAATGAAGTACCGATTCCAATTTCACTATTGACTTGAATAGTTCCTCCCAACATATCTAAATAGGATTTAGCAATCACTAAGTCCAAACCTCTACTTTCGTGAGATTTTTCTAAGAAAGGTTCATTTTCAAAGCGATTGAAAAGTGAACTTAATTTTTCTTTAGGAATTCCGGCGCCGGTATCAGTAATAGTAAATTCTAAGGTATTGTTTTTTTCCATTATTCTTAATTCAACACCACCTTGAGATGTATTTAGAATAGCGTGTTTCAGAATATAGTATAAAATGGCATTTACCTTTTCCTGGTCTGACTTAATGGATTGACTTTTTAATGTATTAATCCCGAAAAACTTTAAAATAATCCCTTTTTGATGAATAGCGGGTAAAAATTTATCATAAATATTTTGAAGTAAATCTTTAATGTTGAATGAAGTAGTTAATGTTTTTATTAAGCCTGCTTCAATTTTAGAAATGTGAATAATTTCGTTAATGATTTCCAACATGGTAGCACCACTATTTTCAATTATAGTGATATAATCGAGTTGTTCTTTTTCAGATAAATTGGGATCTTTTAGTAAATCAGCAAATCCGAGAATTCCATTCATTGGCGTTCTAATGTCATGGCTCATATTAGCAATAAAGGCTGATTTAGCACGATTACTTTCTTCAGCTTTTTCTTTTTTTCTAATCAACTCAGCTTCAACTGTTTTTTGTTCTGTGATATCTCGAAATTCAACTGTTCTAACGGGCACTCCTTTATACATCACATTTTTTCCTTGAATTCTAACCGGAAAAGATTCTCCATTTTTACGGATACCCATCACCTCATACGCTTTCTCGTTCTTATTTTTAATTTTTTCCTGAACATAATCCCGGTAATCAGGATCAATAAAATTAATGATATCTATTCCAATGATTTCTTCACGTTTGTATCCGAAAACTTCAGTTAATCCTTGATTGCATTCGATAATGATACAATTATTTTGAATCGCAATACCTCCAAAGGAAGCATCATGTAAAGCTTTAAATCTTTGTTCACTTTCTGCTAAGTCAGTATTGATTTTTTCAATTTCAATAATCTGTTTATTTAATTGAAGGTTTCTATAAGCTTTTTCTGAAAGCTCATTAGCAATAGTGAAGAATAATTTGGCAATATTTTCGAATTCGTATATGGTAACAACAGGAGCTTTTAAATAGGCGTGTAAAAATTCGGTTTTTTCAATACTTGATCTTTCAGCATAGCCTTCAATTTGATTAATATCATAAGATATACTACGAACTTGTCCCATTTGCCAAATCGCAATAGGAGTATCATCGATACTAATATATGCAGTTTCAAACCAATAACCACTTAAAGAACAGGGAGAAACCATGGTGTTATTCAAATCTTTCTCTTCTTTGTTGAATTGATCATAAGCAAAACAAGCAGGTGATCCTTTAGGTGTTTTTTCTAAAATAAGTTTACATAAAGGAGTAAAACTACTTGGCCTTGTGAGCATATTCCCATCAAGATCCATAATAACAGAGGATACTTTGTTAGCTGCAGAAAAAAGATCTTGTAATTTTTGAATCTCTTCTTTGTCAAATAAATCAAAAAAATGGATATCTTCCTTCTTTTCAATTTTCTTTCTTAAGGGTTGTTCAACATGTTCCATATAATCCTCCTTTTATTAAAGTTTTATTTAGCGTATGCTCATTCAGTAAACGAAGATCGTTTATTTATTATCATGATACAAAGATATTAAATATTTTCATAAACTCTTTCAATTTAATTAAAAAAATGACGAATTAGCATTATTGAATGTCAAAATGATGCGAAAAATGCCATTTTTTGATCAATTTCATTTAATTTTTATTAATGGGAGTTGCAAGTAAATCAATATTTTTAAAGTTTTGAAGCGTTCCACTGAGCCAATTTGATTCATCGTTCGGTGTTAAAATGATCGGCATCCTTTTTTTAGAGTTGTGGATGATACTCATCAGCTCATTGGCTTCAGTCGTGAGAATTGTATAAGTATTTTTAACTTCTCCTGAATTTGGATCAACCCATTGATTGTACAATCCTGCAAATGAAAAAAGGGAATCATCCGGTAAACAGATTCTGTATTTCTGTTTTTCTTTCCCTTTTGGATCTAACCATTGCCATTCGAAAAATGCATCAGCAGGAATTAGACAACGGTTTTGTAATACATACTTGAAAGATGGCTTTTCGTGAATTGTTTCCAATCGTGCATTTAAGGTGTTCTTTTGAATCTCATCATTTTTTGCCCAAGGTGGAATCAATCCCCATTGAAACATCTGAATTCTGGAAGGCTCTTTGGCCGTAATAATTGGAGTATTAGGAAACTGAAATGCACTGTAAATGGATGGCTTAAAGTGAGCTTCACCATCAAAAGTTGCATTAAAACGATGCTTTAACTCAGTCGCATCTTTTGAAATTTGCATAAAAAAACACATACTAACAACG
>DAONEU010000048.1:11710-13122 GCA_035403245.1 Bacteroidales bacterium
GCAAACGTAGTAACCCGTTCAGATAGATCCTGAAATTCGGTGTAGTTTTTCTCAAATGTTCGTGTGGTGGCAATGTTTTTTTTGGGTTGAACGGTCTCCATATCAAGAATGGGTATTCCACTAAGATCTTTTTGCAATCGAACCCCCACAATAGCCATGTGCTTTTGAACCCAAAAAGGATCCATCTTAATGAAATCGTATGCTGTTTTTATCCCTTTATTTTGTAGACGTTTGGTGTGTTGTCGTCCAATTCCCCAAACATCTTCCACTTTTAGCCATTTTAGAGCCTTTTCTTTTTTTTCTTCAGAATCAATGATGTATACATTGCCTGTTTTTTCCGGAAATTTCTTGGCAATTTTATTGGCCACCTTAGCTAATGATTTTGTGGGAGCAATCCCAACACTTACAGGTATTCCGGTCCATTTTAAGATCTTTGTTCGCATCGATTTTCCATGCACGTAGAGATCAAATCGTTCAAAATTTTTAAGTTTTAAAAAAGCTTCATCAATACTATAAATCTCCATTTCTGGACTATATTCCTCCAATATGGTCATCACCCGATGACTCATATCTCCGTAAAGAGCGAAATTGGCAGAAAAGACCTGAATGTTATGTTCCTTGAAAAGAGCATCATTTTCGAACGCGGGCGCTCCCATCGGAACACCTAGAGCTTTAGCTTCATTACTTCGGGCAATCACACACCCGTCATTATTCGAAAGCACAACGATGGGAACCCCATTTAGATCGGGACGAAAAACCCTTTCACAGGACGCGTAAAAGTTGTTGCAATCGATTAAAGCAAACATTATAAAGGTTTTTTAATAATGTAAGTCACAATTCCCCAAATGGTCAGATTATTTCCTTCTTCGATTTTTATAGGTTTATAAGCTTCATTTTCCGGCATCAACCAGAGCTCTTTTTTTGTGATTTTAATCCTTTTGAGGGTAAACTCACCATCTAAGTAGCAAACTGCAATTTTCCCATCACCCGCTTCAATACTTTTATCGATAACCAATAAATCACCGTCATTGATCCCCGCATTCTTCATCGATTCCCCTTTCACTCTGCCATAATAGGTCGCTGAGGGGTGCTCAATCAATTGTTTATTCAAATCAATAGATAAATCAACAAAATCTAAGGCTGGGGATGGAAATCCTGCACTGATCTGAAAGGGGAGAAATGGTAACTCCATATCGGTTTCTGTATCCACCGAAAAAATTTCCAATTCTTTACCTTGATGTAAATTTAATAATGGCATAGTAATTCAGCAATTTAGATGTTCTTGGATCGATTCCGATCGCTATGCAAATATATGATAAAATATTCTATATTTCCCCAATTTTGGAAATACAATAAAACCGCAAAGGACACAGAGAATGATCCACCGCAAAGGACACAGAGAATGATCCACC
>DAONEU010000049.1:0-1565 GCA_035403245.1 Bacteroidales bacterium
CTTTAGCAACCTTCGCAGGAACATTAACATGACTATTGGGTCTTGTAATCTTGTTTTGTGCTTGTACAATAAAAACAAGAGCCAACATGACTACTAAAATAGATAAAATTTTTTTCATAGTATAAAAATTTGGTTAATAATGAAAATTCACATTACAAAGATATACATTTTTGTATAAAAATGCTACAAATTGCAAAAAAAAATGTTAAAAGGTCAAAAAAACGGACGAAATTACTTTTTACGGAAATAGATTTCGATTGGTACACCTGAGAAATCCCACATTTCCCTGATTCTATTTTCGAGATATCTTTTATAATTTTCTCTAACATATTGAGGTAAATTACAAAAAAATGCAAAAGCAGGAAATGGAGTTGGAAGTTGAGTAACATATTTGATTCTCACAACTTTGTCTTTTACAACAGGTGGTGGGTTTTGTTTTATTAATTCCAACATTTTTTCATTCAATTCCGAAGTTGATATCTTAAAGTGTTTTTTCTTATATACATCTACAGCGGTTTCTAATACTTTATAAATTCTTTGTTTATTAATAACAGAAGTGAAAATAATGGGAACATCTTTAAAAGGGGCAATTTTTTCTCTAACTAAATCTTCAAATTGTTTGTGAGTATTGTTCTCTTTTTCTACCAAATCCCATTTATTCATGACAATTACAATCCCTTTACGATTTCGCGCTGCTAAGCTAAATATATTAATATCCTGCGCATCAAATCCCTGAGAAGCATCACACATCAAAACACAAACATCACTGTTCTCGATAGCTCTAACAGCTCTCATTACAGAATAGAACTCTAAATTTTCTTCTACTTTTCCTTTTTTCCTTAAACCAGCTGTATCCACAAGATAAAAATCAAAACCAAAACTATTATATCGAGTATAAGTAGAATCTCGAGTTGTACCTGCTAAAGGGGTAACGATTTGCTGCTCTTTACCTAGAAAAGTGTTTATAATGGAAGATTTACCTACATTTGGTTTACCCACGATTGTTATTTTAGGCAAATCATTTTCGGATTGTTCATAATTATCTATAGTAAAATGTTTGACGACTTCATCTAATAATTCACCGGTACCACTACCTGAAATGGCAGAGATTGGAATAATTTGTTCTATTCCCAATGAATAAAATTCGGTATAATCATAAAAATTACTAGGAGAATCAATTTTATTTACTACTAAATAGAATGGTTTTTTACATCTTCTAAGCATTTTAGCAACATCTTGATCAAGTGGGGAGACACCCTCTCTACCATCCACTAAAAAAAGGATCACATCAGACTCTTCAATAGCAAAAGAGACTTGTTTTCTGATCTCGTGTTCAAAGATATCATCTGATCCAACAACATATCCACCTGTGTCAATCACAGAAAAATCGTATCCATTCCAATCCCCTTTTCCGTAGTTTCTATCTCTAGTAACTCCGGCAATTGAATCTACAATGGCTTCTTTTGATTGTGTTAGTCTATTAAAAAGAGTAGATTTACCAACATTTGGCGTTCCTACTAATGAAACTATATTTCCCATGGTTATAATATTTTAATAATAATTTG
>DAONEU010000049.1:1665-13060 GCA_035403245.1 Bacteroidales bacterium
GTTCCTACTAATGAAACTATATTTCCCATGGTTATAATATTTTAATAATAATTTGTTTTACAATATATTTGCTAATTGTTCTTTTAATTTTTCCACTTCATCTTTCATTCCTACAACAATTTGTTGAATATTAAAATGATTACATTTGGAACCAATGGTATTTACTTCTCTTCCAACCTCTTGAATAATAAACCCTAATTTTTTCCCTTGAGAGGTGGCCTCATTAAGTGTTTCTATGAAGTAATCACAATGTTTTTTTAATCTTACTTTTTCTTCCGTGATATCCAGTTTTTCAATATAGTATATCAATTCTTGTTCAAAGCGGTTTTGGTCATATTTACCGGTTAATTCAGCATTTTCAAGTGAATCCATCATTTTCTTTCTGACCAGAACCATTCTTTCATTTTCAAAAGGGGTAATTTCATGAATTAAGTCAGCGACTCTTTGGATTCTTGGTATAATATCTTCTGCTAATATTTTTCCTTCAGATAATCTAAAATCATTAACAAAAACACAAGTTTCTTCAATACCATTTCTAAGATCTAACCATGAGTTTTCATCCAATTCTTCTTTAGGAGAGGAGATCACATCAGGCATTTTTAATACTTGAGGGAATAGATCTGTTTCAATACTATTTTCTAGATAAGAAGAAAGTTCTTTTAGCTTTTCATAGTAAAGTTTAGCGAGTTCAAAATCGATAGTAGTTGTCAAAGAGGTAGACTTGTCGATGTAAATAGCAACATCAATTTTACCTCTTTCTAAGATTTGAGCGATCAAACTTCTGATTTCATTTTCCTTTTCACGAAATTGGGATGAAATTCTTAAATTTAGATCTAACTGTTTACTATTAAGGGTTCGGATCTCAATAACGATCGTTTTGTTATCAATTTGGATACTTTTTTTACCGAAACCGGTCATCGATTTAATCATATTCTATCTTTTTAAACAAAAGGGTAGCAAAAGCTACCCTATATTTTATTAACTATAAATCAAAAAGCAGATTTTATTTAGGTATATCAACTTTTTTACTGGTAGCGTAGTTAATTTTAAGTGCATTATTAGCTCTTAATTCTTCTTTAATAATATTTACATAACGCATTTGAACCTCTTTATCAACTTTAAGAGAGAAAGTCAATTTGTTTTTATCAACCTCATCACGAGCAGCTTTAGCTTCAATCACAAAATCACGAATACTGTTTTTTAAATCTTCAGCTTTGATTGTTTGATCATTTAATTGAACAGATACTTTACCAGGAGGAAGGGTATTTTCCTTATTGCTGGTAGGAGCACCGATGTAAATATTTTCAACTAAAGTTTTTTTCTCTAGTTTTTGAACTTCAGTAGCAGCAGGAGGGGTTAATTTAACTTTAACGTTAGATTCACGCATATTGGTAATCACCATGAAAAAGAATAAAAACATGAAGATAATATCGGACATTGACCCGGTATTAATTTCAGGAACCTCTTTTTTTTCGTCTTTTCTAAATCTTGCCATAATATCTCCTTTTATTCAGTTGTTTTATTCCAGTCCATAGGTTTGGATTCAGATACTTGCATAGGAATCGCCTTTTTAATAGCAGATTGCATAGTAGTATCTAAGAGCTCATATTTCTTTCCAAAATATTGAGTAGCTACTTTATCACGTAATTCGTTGATAGCCTTTTCAAGTTCGTTTTGAACGGAAACGTAGATATTGTAAGATGTACTTTGGTCATTTTTCAAAGAGATAATCCCCTTAGAAACCCGGTAGTCACCAATTAAATCAATAGTTTTGGTAACTTTTTCAGGTAGATTTGGAATATCATAAGGATTTTCCAAAAACTCTTTAGTTTTATCTTTTAATTGGGTAATCTCAATAACGTTTCCATTTACACTAATTTCGTTTTTGAAGTTTACCACAACATTTAGCACGTTACGTTCATTTTCAGGAACGGTAACAGAGTCTTTTGCTGGAGGGGGTAATCTTCTTGGAATCCCTTGCTCCGTGTTGATAGATGAAGTCAACAAGAAAAAGGTCAACAACAAAAACGAAATATCAGCCATTGATCCGGTGTTAATTCCGGGGGTTTTTCGTGCCATTTTATCTATATTTTTTAACGAGATTCATTATCATTGATCCAACAATCATTAAGATTGTTCCAAAGAATATTACGTAGAATATGATCAAACCGGATCCAATCCATTTCATTTGAGAACTTGTTACTTGCAATTCCATTGCTTTTTCAGTAAGTTCACCGGATGAAACGAAATAACCAATAATAGCTACAACTAATATCAACGCGAAGCCTAAAAGGCCACCAACAGAAGATTTAAAGTTTTTAGCCATATGGTAAACAAAGAAGAATAAAAGGAATCCAATAGTTATAAAAAATACGATGTAAGCAAAATACAAAGCGTAATCTATATAATTAGTTTGAGTGGAGTATCCTTTTACAGAATCAACTAAATTGGTAAGATCAATCTCTTTTTTATTTTTTGAATTGGTAGCATTGATTTCATCTGCTAATTTTAACAAATCAGTAGCTGCTTTTAAATGATCTTGTTTTAAAAGATACTCTTGTTTAACGGCAGCATAATCAGCGTCAAGAACTTTAATATACTCATTCAAATCAGCAATAGTTTTAACTTTAGCAAATCCTTCAGTGTAGTATTGAGGATTTTTAGAGTCTTTAAATAATTTTGCAGAATAAGCTGGGTATTTGCTAACAAATTCATCAAATTTGGCTTGATCATCGCCAATCTCTTTAAGATTCACGCAGTAGGTATAAAAAATATCTTTTTGAAGTTGTTGTTCTTTTAGTTCAACATTATTTTTATTGATAAGATCTTGATATTTTTCAACAAAAGCTGGAAGAGTTTGAACAGTTGTAGCTGTTAAATCTGTAACCATTTGAGGGTATTCCTCACTCACTTTATTGACAGCGAAGTACTTGTCTTGTGATTTGTCATCAAAGGTGCCTGAAAACACCAATCCAAGAATACAAGAGAGACCAGCTATCGTAAAAATGACAATATTTACTATTTTTCTCATAACTTACTATGTTAGTTAAGGTTAAAACGATTCAGAAATTATTTATTCTTAATTAGAATGTCCATGAAAGAGATTGTAGCGTCTTCCATATCGCTAACGATTGAATCGATTTTAGAAAGAATATAGTTATAAAAAATCTGAAGAATGATTGCAGTAATCAAACCAAATACGGTTGTTAAAAGAGCCACTTTCATACCACCGGCAACAATGGTTGGAGAAATATCACCAGCTCTTTCGATATCATCAAATGCGAATACCATCCCAACAACAGTACCTAAGAATCCTAACATGGGTCCTAGTGCTAAGAAAAGAGCAATCCAGCTTAAGTTTACTTCTAGTTTACTCATTTGAACGCCACCATAAGAAACAACTGCTTTTTCAACAGAATCTATACCTTCATCATAACGATCTAAACCTTGATAAAAGACACCAGCTAATGGGCCTTTTGTATTGCGGCAAAGTTCTTTTGCTTTTGCAACACCACCGGTTTTTAATGCATCTTCAATTTTATCTAATAATTTAGCAGAATTTACTGTAGCTAAATTCAAATAAAAAATTCTTTCAATTACTAATGCTAATCCTAAAACTAGACATAATAAGATTGGAGCCATCCAGATAGCACCACCCTCAATAAATTTATTTTTAAGTACATAGTGTAAACTTTCTTGAACTACTTCATCAGCATCATTTTCAAGTTGTGCTTTTTCTTCAGTTGCTACAGGGGCTGTTTGAGCTGTAGTTTCTGGAGCTACTTCTTTCGAATCAGCTTGTTTTTTGTCATCTTTTACTACTTTTTCAGTAGTTTGTTTTTTTGTTTCAGCAGCTTTGTCATCTTTTTGTGCAAAAGCCATGTTTGAAATACCGAAGGTTAAAAGACCGATTACGGTAAATAAAGCGATTAATCTTTTCATAATTACTTTACAGATTTTAAATTAATGAATGTTGTTTTTGTTGTTTCTTTTTTTATTAATTTATTGTTATTCAAATAAATAAACTGCGGAGAGAAAGGGATTCGAACCCTTGAAACGCTTTCGGCGTTTACACACTTTCCAGGCGTGCGCCTTCGACCACTCGGCCATCTCTCCCAATTAAAAATTTGAGCGTGTAAAATTACAAAAAAATTACGAGTTTTTGATCTCCTGATTTTTTTTTTTCAAACTAAATATTTTTTATTTTTGCAACATCTTTAATTCATTATTCATTAACTTTATAATTTCGTGAAAAATACACCAATAGCTAAGCAAATTGTTGATAAAGTGGTCGCTAAAAGCGGTATAAATAATTTAGGAACTGCTTCAATTAGGGAAATAAAAAAATTAATTAATCAAATCGAAGAGGAAAGTAACATAAAATTTATTCGAATGGAGATGGGAATTCCTGGAATACCTGCATCTGAAATTGGAGTTAATGCACAAATTGAAGCATTAAAGAATGGTTGTGCTGCCATTTACCCAGATATTGATGGTACTCCAGAATTAAAATCAGAGATGTCAAAGTTTATCAAAAATTTTCTTGATCTTGATGTTTCTCCTGCCGGTTGTATTCCTACTGTCGGCTCTATGATGGGTGGAATGGCCGGTTTTATGACTTTTTCTCGCGCTAGAAAAGGTAGAGATACTACTTTATTTATTGATCCTGGATTTCCTGTTCAAAAACAACAACATAGAGTTCTTGGATTAAAATACGAAACTTTTGATGTTTATGACTTCAGAGGGGATAAACTAAAAGAGAAATTGGAATCATACCTTAAGAAAGGTAATATACACTCTATTATATATTCAAATCCTAATAACCCTTCCTGGATCTGCTTTACAGAAGATGAATTGAGAATCATTGGAGAGTTAGCAACTCAGTACGAAGTGTGTGTTTTTGAAGATCTTGCCTATTTTGGAATGGACTTTAGAAATGATATTTCACAACCCGGAAAAGCTCCTTATCAACCAACCGTTGGAAAATATACTCAAAATTATGCGCTTTTAATCTCTAGCTCTAAAGCATTTAGCTATGCCGGCGAGAGAATCGGTATGTTAGTACTTTCTGATCATCTGTTTACGAAAGAATATCCGGATTTGATCCCATATTTTGGAACCCCTATTTTTGGTAGAGCTATTATTTATGGTACCGTTTATGCTATCAGCTCAGGAACTTCTCATTCAGCCCAATATGCACTTGCCGCAATCCTTAAAGCGTGTAATGAAGGTAAATACAACTTCTTGCATGATGTGAAAGTGTATGGTGAAAAAGCAAAAATTATGAAAAAAATGTTCACGGATAATGGTTTTACTATCGTTTATGACAAAGATGTGGACAAACCTTTAGCAGATGGATTCTATTTTACTATTGCATATCCGGGATTATCCGGAGAAGAATTACTTCAGGAATTCTTATATTATGGAATTAGTGCAATCACTTTAGCAATTACTGGTAGTGAAAGAACAGAAGGATTAAGAGCTTGTGTTTCTTTAACTCCATTCGAACAACTTCCAATATTGGAACAAAGATTACAAATTTTTAAAGAAAATCATTAATATTTTTGAATTTATAACAACCCCAAAACATCATGAAAACAAATTGTTAATTTGCATGTTTTCCAAGATAGTTTTGGGGTTTTTTATTTCAATAATAACCCCAAAAAATAAGTTTCAAAAATTACAGATTGAGATGCTAAAAATTCAATATCTTTGTAGCTTAAATTGTAAACATTTTTTAATTTATGAATCTTTCCCCATTTAAGAAAATAGATAGACATTTTGATGAAATAAATAAATAAAGAAAAGAATGAAAAGAATTTTTTTGATTATTCCATTTTTGGTTTTTATCCTTTCCCTTTCAGCACAACATTTTGATCAATATTTTAAAAACCAATCTTTAAAGATTGAGTATTATCATATTGGAATGAAAAATAAGGAGCAAATAGAGATTCATAAGTTTATAAAAGGGGGCATTTGGAGCGGAACCAGAAATCAACTTATAGAACCCAAAAGATATGGGGATATGCTAGTGGAAGTTTTTGATTCTGTTTCTCAAAAATTGATCTATTCTCGCAGCTATTCTTGTCTTTTTGGGGAATATGCATCTACAGAAAGAGCAGAAACGGAAGAGGGAAGGTTTGAAGAGGTGATTCTAATGCCATTTCCTAAAAACACTATTCAGTTTAAAATTACTAGTTTTAATAGGAAACAAATCCCAACTATTATATATACAGGATATTACAACCCTATTATTACTCAGACTGGGTCCTATTCCAAACAATACAAAGTTAAAAAATTGCATAATGCCGGTGCTCCTGATGAGTGCCTGGATATTCTATTTATTCCCGATGGATATTCCAAAAAAGATACCAAACAATTAGAGTACGATTTGAATAGATTTGCTCAGTACATTTTAAACTGTAGTCCTTTTTCAGAAAACAGCAAACATATCAACATCAAAGCCATTCAAGGTTTTTCAGATGAATCCGGAATTACCGATCCAAATGCGGGCGTTTCCAAAAATACATTATTGAATTGCAGTTTTAATACGATTGATCTGGATCGTTATTTAATGTGTTTAAATCTTTTCAAAATGCATAATATCGCAGAGGATGCACCTTATGATATTATCGTTCTGGTATGTAATACTCCAAAATACGGCGGTGGAGGAATCTATAATTTTTACTGCACTGTAAACAATAAAGGGGAATTTAGCGATTACGTTATTGTTCATGAGTTAGGTCATTTATTAGCAGGTCTTGGAGATGAGTATTATTCTTCAGAAGTGTCTGTTCGGGATTATTATCCGGTAGGTATTGAGCCTGTAGAACCAAACTTAACGACTTTAGTAAACTTTGATCAAAAATGGAAAGAGATGATGGATGTTGAGACCCCAGTACCAACTCCTGATACTAAACAATATAACAAAGTACTTGGCGTTTATGAAGGGGGTGGTTATGTGGCGCAAGGTGTATTTCGTCCTTGGAGAGATTGTACTATGAAGGATAAATTATACAATAATTTTTGTCCGGTTTGTACAAAATCAATTATTGAAACAATAAATTATTATACCAAATAACAAAATTGAAATTATGAACATTACAAAATTAGATCAAGTAGTAGAATTAGTAAAATCTAAACCAAAAAAGAGATTAATAGCTGCTTTTGCCAATGATGAACATACCATAGAAGCCGTAAATCATGCTGTTGAAATGGGAATTGTGGACGCTACTTTAGTTGGGGATCAAGAATTGATGATCAAAGTTTGCCAGTCTTTAAAAATTGATAGTTCCAAATTTACCATGATTCATGAACCTGTGGATACAAAAGCTGCTTCAAAATGTTGCGATTTAATCAACAATGGCGAAGGGGATATTTTAATGAAAGGATCATTGACTACTGATAAGTATATGAGAGCTATCTTAAATAAAGAGAAAGGATTGTGTCCTCCAAATGCTATCATTACTCATATTGCCGTTTTTGAAAACCCTGCTTATCATAAATTATTGATTGCGAGCGACTGTGCGATCATTTTAAATCCTGATTTAAAGCAAAAACAATTCATTCTTAACTCCATTATTAATACGGCTCATGCAATAGGGATTGAAAAACCAAAAGTGGCCATTATTGCAGCAACTGAACAAATGTCTGCCGGAATGCAAGCTTGTGTTGATGCAGCAATCTTATCCAAAATGGCTGACAGAGGTCAAATCACCGGTGCTATGGTGGAAGGCCCCCTATCACTTGATGTTGCGTTAGATGAAGAAGCTGCTGCTATTAAAAAAATGTCCGGTGGTGTTTGTGGTGATGCTGATGCCTTATTATTTCCAAACATAGAAAGTGGAAATGTTTTTTATAAATGTTCTACGAAGTTTAATAAAGCAGAATGTGGTGCCTTTTTAGCAGGGGCAAAAGTTCCTTGTGTACTTTCCTCCAGAGGGGATACTGCTCTGACCAAATTATATTCTATCGCTATCGCTGCTACATTTTAATATTTAATCGTTTTCCAAATATGTTAAAAAAAACATTTTTATTCCTATTTATTGTAGCTTTAAGTTTCAATTCTTTTGCGAGTTATCTGTTTATTCCAATGGATTTAACTCAGAAGAATCATTTGAAAGCTTACGGTATAGCGTTTATGTCCATTTCTAAGGGAATTGATGTGAGTTGGTTATTGAACTACAAAGGGGGGAGTTTTATGTTTTATTATAACAATACTTTGGAAGATGAATGTGTGGTTAGAGGGGTTTCCTATCAGGTAATAGCAGATGTACAAGCATCTGCAATTTTAACTGAAATATCTTCCAACGATAACAATATGGATGAGGTCAGACTTACCAAAGTCCCAAAAATTGCTGTCTATTCTCCAAAAAACAAACTACCATGGGATGACGCAGTTACTTTAGCCCTCACTTACGCAGAAATTCCATACGATGTGATCTATGATGAAGAAGTATTATCTGGAGAATTGCCCAAATATGATTGGATTCACTTGCACCATGAGGATTTTACCGGACAGTATGGAAAATTTTGGTCGAATTATAGAAATGCAGCTTGGTATATCGAAGATGTGAAAACAAATGAAGCGATGGCTCATAAATTAGGATTCGAGAAAGTATCTCAAATGAAGTTGGCTGTTGCTAAGAAAATCCGTGATTTTGTAGCAGGAGGAGGTTATCTGTTTGCAATGTGTTCAGGTCCAGATAGTTTTGACATCGCTTTGGCCGCTGACGGTATTGACATCTGCGACACCCCTTTCGATGGAGATCCACTAGATCCAAGTGCTCAAAGTAAACTGAATTATAGTAATTGTCTGGCATTTACCGATTTTAATATCGTTACCAATCCATATACTTACGAAGTTTCCGATATTGATGTAGATCCAAATATGCATTTATCCAATAAAAAGAATGATTATTTCACTCTTTTTGAATTTTCAGCAAAATGGGATCCTGTCCCAACTATGCTTTGTCAAAATCATCAAAATGTGATATCAGGATTTATGGGACAATCAACAGCATTTCGCAAATCTAAGATAAAACCTAACGTAACCATCCTCGGAGAAACAAAATTATTTGATGAAGTTCGATATATTCATGGAGAATTTGGCAAAGGAACATTCACTTTTTATAGTGGTCATGATCCTGATGATTATCAACATCTTATTTACGATCCTCCTACAGATTTAAACCTTTTCCCTAACTCACCGGGCTATAGACTAATACTTAACAATGTACTATTTCCTGCAGCTAAAAAAGAAAAACAAAAAACATAGTAATATATTAATTTTTTATATATCTTTGCAGCGTAATTTTTTTATTCCTTTCAGGTTACAAAACTAGTTCTTTATTAGTAATCACTTCACTCAATTGTATTTATAAAATTTATGACTAATCCTCAAGAAAATGGTCGCAAGAGAAAAAGAATCTCTTCACCAATTGCAACATCTGACACCAGTAAGATTAAAGAGAATGCTATCTCTGCTAGGCCGGTAAGTAAACCCATTTTTGATGAATCTACACAGGAAGCCGAAATGTTTTCTGAAAATTTAAACCCTATTGTTGAAACTTCTCCAATTGAATTTCCTTCAGAAAGACCTGTTGAAGCTCCCAAACAAAGAGGTAGGAAAAAATTGGCTGATAGTATTTCCAAAGAATCTTTTTATACTATAGAGGAATTGGAAAGAATGGAAAATATTGCTAAAAGACAAGCAAAGTCTAGTATAATTGAAGAAGCTGTACCAACAGAATATTCTTATAAGGATAAAGTGAAACAGGAAAGAAATAAAAAGTTTGACCCAAATTTTAAAGCAGCCTCCAGAACTTCTATTAAAAAACCAATCGTTTCACCTGAGATTTCAGACGAACTTTTCTTAGATGATGACACTTTGGTCCATGAGGTTATTGAAGTTGAGATTCCGGAAGAGGAACTCCCAATTATTCCAATTCAACAACCTGTCATTGAAGATGATAATGATGAAGACGAGGAAGATGATGATGCTCCATCAGAACCAGAACATGTAACTAATAAACCTGTTGAAGTAGTTGAAAAACAAGAACCTAAAGATGAACTTTGGGATCTGATCATCAATTCCGAATTTAATGGAGCCGTAGTTGGAGAAGGTGTCCTCGAAATAACCAACGATAATTGCGGATTTCTTCGTTCATCCGACTATAACTATCTACCATCTCCTGATGATGTTTATGTTTCCAGTGCTCAAATCAAACTTTTTGGATTAAAAAATGGAGATACCATTCAAGGAACCATCAGACCTCCTCGTAATGGAGAAAAATATTTTCCTTTAACACATATTGATCGAATTAACGGTAAATCACCCGAAGAGATCAGGGATAGAATCCCATTTGACTACTTAACGCCAATGTTCCCTAATGAAAAAATAAATTTAACAGGGCACTCAGGATCCAATTTATGTACCAGAGTGATCGATCTTTTTGCACCAATCGGAAAAGGACAACGGGGTTTGATTGTAGCGCAACCTAAAACCGGTAAAACAGTTTTGTTAAAAGAGATTGCCAATGCTATTGCAGCCAATCATCCTGAGATCTATTTGATCATCTTGTTAATTGATGAAAGACCTGAAGAGGTTACAGATATGCAAAGAAGCGTTAAAGCAGAAGTGGTTTCCTCTACTTTTGATGAACCTGCTGACAGACACGTAAAAATCGCTAATATAATCTTAGAAAAAGCTAAAAGAATGGTAGAATGCGGACATGATGTTTGTATTTTACTTGACTCTATCACCCGTTTGGCACGCGCATTTAATACTGTGCAACCAGCTTCCGGTAAAGTATTATCCGGTGGGGTTGAAGCCAATGCCTTACAAAAACCAAAAAGATTCTTTGGAGCTGCCAGAAATATTGAAAATGGTGGTTCTTTAACCATTATTTCTACTGCTTTAATTGAAACAGGTTCCAGAATGGATGAAGTGATCTTTGAAGAGTTCAAAGGTACAGGTAATATGGAATTACAATTGGACAGAAGATTATCCAACAAAAGAATCTACCCTGCTGTTGATATTGTTTCTTCCAGTACTCGTAGAGATGACTTGTTACAAAGCCCTGAAACTTTACAAAGAGTGTGGATCTTAAGAAATCACCTAGCCGATATGACCACCATTGAAGCCATGGAATTCATCAAGGATAAAATGAATAGAACAAGATCTAATGAGGAGTTTTTAATCACAATGAACGGATAAATAGTCCATAGTCTATAGTCTATAGTCTATAGTCTATAGTGTTGTAATGGTATAATTTAGAAAGTATTTTAAATTAGTGATACCATCATCGACCATCGACCATTGACTATCGACCATTGACTATCGACCATTGACTATCGACCATTGACTATCGACCATTAAGATAGGACAACATTT
>DAONEU010000050.1:0-2262 GCA_035403245.1 Bacteroidales bacterium
GTCCCTGAAGTTGCTATCTCACCACAATCTCACTCACAAACAACCAACACGCTTTCCCTTTGGAGTTGTGCCACTCCGGACAAGTACCACGATTTTTGGCATAGACACGTATCGCTTTTACTTTTTTCCCCTTTTTTTGTGCCAGAATCGTTTGAATCCCTCCGTTTTGCTCCGTATCATTGGGCTTGATGGTGGTGCTATAATAAGACTTGAAATGGATTCCGTCATAAGAGATCTCAATCGTGATCTGTGTGGGCATGAAGATAGGTAAACGCATTCGTTCCCTTGATACCGTCTAGTAGCGTCTCGGCCCCATTTCCGTAGTATTTTTGATGAGGTTCATTCTTTAAAACGATCTTCTGATTCATCCCTTGATGTAGGAAGTAATCGGCTTCATAGATTTGTCCAAACTGTTTATTGTCGTGTATTGCCGACATTTTGAAATGGATCGAATCTGCATATTGGAAGGGTAGGAGAGTGGTAAATCCGGGTTGAGTTTCGTCAACGGAGTACCAATAATTGAGTTCAGGAGATAAAATGGGAGGAATGGCTTCCCATTTGTCTTTTGTGTGTTTTTGAAGAGTAACAACTCCCCAGTTCATAAACTCTACCGGAATCTTAATCTCTACATTTTGATCCGGTGTCATAAACCCGTTGAGTACTTTGAATGGTAGTTGGAGTCGGTTGATCCCTTTTTGCATCGATTTGATTTGACTCACTTTAACCCGAACTGTTGTATTCGGAAGTAGATCAATCTTTTTTGGAAGTTGAAATTGGTCATTACTCATTCCTTCCAGATGGATTGGAAAATCGGAGTTGTTGGTGAACGAGACATAGATCTCATCTGCTCTACCCGGAATGGTGATATTTTCAGATACTACAATGCAGTTTTCAATAAATGGTTTTAAATATGGTTCTGTTCCATAAATCTTTTCGTCAAAAATGGCCAAAGTTCTATGATTGATTAATGCATCTTTTACCCCTTCAATGGAGCGATCTTTTGCCAAAACGATGGTCATAGCTCTGTGTTCCTTTTCCAGTTTTTCCTTACGCAACCGGTTGAGATCTTGAACGAAAAGTACGTTAAAATGTCCGGGAGGCATACTTCTGGTTATTTCACCCCCTTTGATGAGTAAAATACCGTACTCATTAGCCGTTTTTATCGCTAAATCGTAAGATTTATTAAGGTCGACCGGTGAAAACTGAGTATTTGGGTGTTCAATATGATCTGTGATGGAAATCACATCCAGACCATCTCTCCAGGCCTCTTTCACCCGATCTTCAGGGTCAACTGAGCCGTCAGAATAGAAGGTGTGTATGTGAAAATCCCCTTTCAAAGTTACGTATCCAGGAATATTTGGAAGTTTATACTCAACCCTCGTCTGAGCTTCAATAGATCCGCCAAAAACCAGAATCCCTATAGAAATCCCTAAAATTAAAATTATCTGTTTCATTTCCTTTTTTTAAATAGCCACGAATTCACGAATTATATACGAATTCATTATTCATTATTCATTATTCATTATTTTGTTGCTCCATTGAATGCTTTGTTTGATCACATCAAAATCGAAAAGATCAAATAATGTTTGTGTTTTCCCTTGGACAAAGAGATCAAAAGAGTTTTGCATAGTTCCGGTTTTGGCGATATAATGATCGGTTTCAGGAAAAACCATAAGGGTTGCTTTGTTGGGATTATAGTAATTAACGGTATAAACAATCTGTTCATGATCAGCTTTTGAAAAAGCTTGAAAGTCGGAACCACCATAAAGGACTAAAACATGTCCGGAACAATTTTTCCATAAATCCAGTTGCGGAAAATCAATGATTTGTCTCCAGTATTCCTGATTTCGACCAAAGATTTTATTATTGCCATCGTATTCCCAATCTTTTTTGAGAGCTTCAACTCTTTCCGGGGTGGAGGCGATCTCTTTGATATCCCGCCTGGAAGCAAGCCACTTCATCATAAAGATTTGTTAAGCTGCAATCTACCGTATTTTGGTTGTCTCCCAGACCACTTTTCTCAACCCGAACAACCACATAGCCGGAATCAGCGTAGCTCCTCACAATTCTGCCATAGGGATGTTTTTCAGATAATCCATCAATGGATGAACAGGTATAGCCCGGAATAAAAAGTAATCCGGGCATTTTCCCGGTTTTTTTAGGTTTATTAATGATGATCGTTAAGAATCCATCTTTAAAAGGGATGCTTTCGTAAATCACTTCGTGTCCTTGAGCAGTTTCTCTCGGTTTTCCAACCATTTT
>DAONEU010000050.1:2362-3957 GCA_035403245.1 Bacteroidales bacterium
TGAAATTCAATTTTGGCTCCTAACCAACCTTTACGTGGGAGTTGCTGAGCATTAATTGATGCTAATACCCCCAAAGTAATCCCTAAAATTAAAATTATCTGTTTCATTTTCTTTTTTTTATTAGCCACAAATTCACGAATTAAATACGAATTCACTCTTATCTCTTATCTCTTCACTCTTCACTCTTCACTCTTCACTCTTAACTCCTCAAGAGGGATGTCCATGAGGGGATAGTTTTCCCAATCCTGATAATCAAAGTGCCACCATTCATCGGGGTAGATTAAAAACCCGAAGGCTTGCATAACGCCTGCCAATAGGGCTCTGTTTTGGAGCACATCTCCGGGAAGTTCAGGGTAAGTTGCATTTGCTTTTGCTGAAAAATCATCAAATGGAGTGGGCATCGCTAGTTCTTTACCTGTTGAAAGATCATAAAGTGAGACATCAATCGCACAACCACGATTGTGTTTGGAACCCACTTTAGGATCTGCAACAAACCGGGTATCTTTTACAATTTCGTAAAATTTTACGGTAGCCGAATAGGGTCTATAGGCATCAAAAACGATTAATCCTATATTATGTTTGCTTAGAGAGTCTTGCACTTTTCTTAATGCTCTCATGGCTGGTATTCTTAAATAAGGATCAGCTGAAGAATAAACTTTCTGTTTGGTAAAATTGTTTTCAGTTGCATATCGGATGTCCAATTTCAATCCTTGAATAGAATCGTTTAATGGGACCAATTTCATATTGGGATCTTTATTTACAGTACGAAGATACTCTTCATAAGAGGTGATCACATCAATATTTTGATGGTCACACGATTGATATACGGATATTGTATCGTCCGGATTAATCAACCAAAAGATATAAATCAGCTGAATCAGTATATAAATCCGATTACTTATTAACATGATTGTTTACTTTTAAAATAAGATCACATGTAAATATTACGAAGAAGTCTAAATGAGTGTAATCTTAAATATTCTTTCAGGAGCTTGCTCTTGCATATTCAAAATTTTAATCACAACAAAATAATAGACATTCCCTTTCATAACAGGAAAATCTTTACCTAGAAATGAACGTGTAATGATTATAGGTGCCCCATTTTTCCGAATTGCAATATCATTTAGTTGTTGATTTTTTTGATTGTAAATATTATATATAAAGACGGTTTTATCATTTCCCTCTTTCAAAAAATATTTGATAGAAATCTGATCTGTTTCTTTAAATGTTGATTCCTCAATGTTAATGTTTTGATAATCATTATTAGGAGTAAATTGGGAGATCAATTGATCGTTCAAGTACACTTGAACATGGTCAATAGTGTCGCTGAAAGCTGTAAAAGAACAGCATAAAGCCAAGATGAAAAGCAGTTGTTTTTTCATGATTTTTGCGATTTTAAATTTATCATTCTCTATTTTTTTAGATCAACAAATATAATAAAATTTTGATTTGTTTGATCTTATCTATCATAAAACGCAAAAACAAATTCAAAAATTGTAATATTATGAATCGAAAGATTTAACCCTTTGGAAATATTTGTCTAATCCTTAGAAAAATAAGCATTATCCAATTGTTGTAAATCAATTTTATACATC
>DAONEU010000050.1:4057-10676 GCA_035403245.1 Bacteroidales bacterium
TAATAGTCAATCTCTTCCTGTGTTTCGCAAGGGATCATGATAGAAGCTGCTTCACTGAGTTTAAAAACCGGTCCACCATTTAAGGCAGTCAGATATAAATTTTGGATTCTGAAATCGATCGTCAGGACTGAACCTTCCGGCCTACCGTGGTGTTCAAAACCTTCACTGCTAAACCGCAAGATATTTTCAATTTCAAAGTCTTGAAATATGGATTTATAAAATTCTACGGCTTGTTCAGCTTGATGATCAAACCAGAGACAAATTCTGAAAGGATTCATAATGGTAAAATTATAATAATCTCGCGGCACTTTGAGGTTTTGGGGCTTTTACAACCAGAATTCTGCCTGGAGCGGATGAGCTATTGGACAAACAGTGAACAATATTCATTGGACTCTCTACCAAATGATCTTGTGCAACGGTAATGGTTTCTTCGCCAACACGAACATCGATATTTCCCTCAAGGATGTAAAAAAATACATCAACAGGGGTTAAATGAGGTTTTAAAGATTCACCGGGTTGCAAAGTGATATGCATCGCCTGGGCACTCTCTTGTTCATAAACTTTTCTAACATCCACATTATGAGGCGTCTGAACGGTTTCTAAAGTTTTTACGTTTGTAATTTTCATAGTATTTTGTTTTTAATTAAAATGGTAACATAAAGAAAAGGCAATATGGTCATTGAACTGTTTTTTAACGACTCTATTATAAACCATAGTTGGAATTCTAACCGGATAAATAGAGGAACCCCATCGTAAAGAAGCATCCCATTTATCTGAAATGGTGCATTTTAGGCCCACAATTACTCCAATATCAAAAATATTAAACTGTTGTTCAGCAGGTCTGAAAATATCTCCAAATTGATTGCGCTCTTTATTGTAAAAAAGGAAATTTAAAGTGGGCCCGAATTCAAGGTCAAAATCATAAATATTTCCTTTCAATGATTTATAAAATCCAAAATTATACTGAAACAAGAATGGAGTTTCCGTATATAACATCGTGAGAACATAATAGTTAGGAAGAGTGCCATCTTCACGAACAACTAATTGAGAGCTACTCCCTTTCATGATGAAATTAAGTTCCATCTGAAAATGCCATTTATGAGATGGAGAGAGCGGAATATTAGCATAAAGTCCCGCATAAGCACCCAATTTGTGATAACCGGCAAGATCATCACCGGAAATTTGTGAACCCACTAAACCTAATCTTAAACCTGATTTTATATTCCCTTCAGATTTGGATAATTTTTGGGAAAACCCGTTTAAAAGACAAGTAATAATTAGGACAAAAAGTAATATTTTTTTCATTTTGAATTATATTTAAATCATGTTCAAAAGTAATAAAAAAAATCAAAAAAAAGGAGCTAATTCATACCCCTTGCTTTTTTTATTCTTTCGTATGCCTGATTGAGTAGGCGGAAATTTTCTTCAGCAGATTTTCTGACATCATCCCCTAAATGGTTAACTTTATCCGGATGGTGTTTCATGGCTAGTTTACGATACGCTTTTTTTACCTCTTCATCACTTACTGTAGAACTGATTTCCAATATTTTATAGTCATTTTCCAAATTATTATACTGGAATGAACCGGACGATGTAGATCTGTTGTAAGAGGATTGTTGTTGGTATTGCTGTTGGTACTGATACTGATATTGTCTGGCAAAAAACATCGCTTTTAACGATTCAAAATCGTTGCGACTTAAACCGATCCAGTCAGCAATGTTTTGGATCATTTTTAGTTCACCGGTGTCGATATTTCCATCAGATGCGGATAATCCGAAAAGAAACTGGATTAAGATCAACTTCTCATTAATGGTTGCTTTTTGACTAAAATTGTGACATAAGGTGGGGATATCAATATCTTCATTAAGATATTCACGAAGTTGATAGAGTGACTTTGTTGCCACATCTGGACCAAAAGTGCGCAAAAGGTAGTCTCTTACAAAGTTTAGCTCCGATTTTTGCATGTTCCCGGTACTGTCAGATTTGACAATAGCAGAGGTTAAACGGAGTAAAATATCAATAAAGTTCTCTTGGTTAGAAAAATAATGGCCACCTCTTATGACTTTGAATGAAGACATTGAATCAACGATGGATCCAATGATGAAGCCCAAAAATGCACCACCAATTCTACCTATAATGAATCCAATAATAGTAAATATTAACTTAAACATACTTTTAAAAATCTTCTAAACGATTGTACCAAATAAATCATAATTGTCTGCTTTGTCGATATATACCGACTGAAAAGTACCAATTTCCACTTTTTTCTTAGCGGAAATGATAACGGCGTTGTCTACATCAGGAGAATCAAATTCTGTTCTTCCAAAGTATTTTCCATCCTCTTTAGTATCAATAATCACTTTCATTACAGAACCCACTTTGCTTTGATTATGTTCGAGTGAAATTTGTTCCTGTAGAAGCATGATCTCTTCAATTCTTTTATTTTTTTCTCTTTCCTTGATGGGATCACCCAATGGGAAAGCCGGTGTGTTTTCTTCAGGAGAGTAAGCAAAAACACCTAATCTCTCAAATCTCATTTCACGAACAAAATCCACCAATTGCTGATGATCTGCTTTGGTTTCACCGGGGTACCCTGAAATTAAAGTGGTTCTCAATGCAATTCCGGGAACTTTGTTGCGGATAGTTTCGATCAATTTATAGTTTTGCATACTATTTCCACCACGACGCATACTTTTCAATATTGGATCACTGATATGTTGAAAAGGGATATCCAGATATTTGCAGAAGGTACTGTATTCGTTCATTACATCTAGAATTTCGTAAGGAAATCCGAGCGGATAAGCATAATGTAACCGGATCCATTCCAATCCTTTTACTTGTCCGATTTTTCGCATTAATCTTTCCAGATCCCTTTTTTGATACAGATCCATACCATAATAGGTTAAGTCCTGAGCAATTAACATCAACTCTTTCACCCCTTGATCAGCTAATTTTTCCGCTTCTTCAACGAGTAATTCAACCGGTTTGGAGATCTGTTTTCCGCGAATTAATGGGATTGCACAGAAAGAACATTCATGATCACAACCTTCAGAGATCTTCATATAAGCGTAATGCTTAGGGGTAGAAAGGATTCTATTCGAGTTGTTTAACAATTCAAACTGTGGTGTATTCACTAATGTGTTTAATTCGTTAAAAGCGTAGATTCCGTCTGCTTCAGGAATTATTTCCTGAAGTTCGTCATGGTAACGCTCAGAAAGACATCCCATTACAAATACTTTTTTGACATCACCCTGTTTTTTCCGTTCTACATGAAGGAGGATCTCGTCGATAGATTGTTCTTTAGAGTCTCTAATAAAACTACAAGTATTAACGATAACGAAATCGGTTTTTACAGTGGAGTCAAAGAAAACGGTATGTCCTTCCTTTTTTAATTGGGCTGCAACTACTTCTGAGTCCACCGTATTTTTGGAACAGCCGAGGGTTATAATATTATAGGTTGCCATATTAGGTCAATTTTGGTATTAAATATTTCCCGGTATAGGATGATTTGCATTTAATGAGCTCTTCCGGAGTACCTTCGAAAACAACAGTACCCCCATTGTTTCCCCCTTCAGGGCCAAGATCGATAATCCAGTCGGCACATTTGATCAGTTCAGTGTTATGTTCAATTACAATGACAGTGTTGCCAATCTCAATGAGTTTATTAAAAGCATGATACAACTTGTGGATATCATGAAAATGGAGTCCGGTTGTGGGTTCATCGAAAATAAAAACATGTTCTTTAGTGCCGGAAGCCTGAGAAAGGTACAATGCCAATTTGATTCTTTGAGCTTCTCCACCTGAAAGGGTAGAGGAGGACTGGCCCAGTTTTAAGTAACCCAAACCGACATCAATCAATACTTTCAATCGGTTGATAATGGAAGTTCTGTAATTGGAATGAGGAAGAGTTGTAAAGAATTCAAGTGCCTGATTGATCGTCATATCTAAGATATCACTGATGCTGTTGTTGCTGATTTTTACATCTAAAACATCCTCTTTGTAGCGTTTCCCGTTACAATCTGTACAAAGTAAGTCCACATCAGCCATGAACTGCATGCTAATATGGATTACACCTTCACCCTGACATGTTTCGCAGCGACCACCTTCCCGGTTAAAAGAGAAAAATGAAGCTTTATAATTTCGCTGAATGGCTAAAGGTTGTTGGGCATAAAGTTCTCTGATATCATCAAAAATTTTAAGATAAGTAGCCGGATTAGAACGGGTCGATTTTCCAATGGGGTTTTGGTCAATCATCACGACTTTACTTAAATGTGATTTTGAAATATAGATGTTGGTATCTGAATCTTTGGAGATATGTCTTACAAGATCTAAGTTTCTTTCTAATTGAGTAAAGAGCTCTTTTTTAACAAGGGTACTTTTCCCGGAACCGCTTACGCCTGTTACTACCGTGAAGATATCCAGAGGGAATTTTACAGTTAAGTTTTTTAAGTTAAAAGAGTGTGCATTTCTAATTTCGACATAATTTTTCCACTTTCTTCTGGTTGCAGGAAGAGGAATCCGCATGATAGCATCATTGGAATTGGCTGAAGCCAGAGGAGATTCCATACCCCGAATATATTTGGCTGTTAAATTCTCTGAATTTTTAATCAGTTGCGGGAAAGTTCCAGTAAAAACCACTTCTCCACCAAGTCTGCCGGCAAGTGGCCCAATATCGATGATATAATCTGCATTTCTAATGATCTCCTCATCATGTTCCACAACAACAACGGTATTTCCAATATCACGGAGCCTTTTTAGAACCTGAATGAGATTGTCTGTATCTCTGGAGTGGAGCCCAATACTTGGCTCATCTAAAATATATAAAGAGCCAACTAAGCTACTTCCTAAGGTTGTAGCGAGATTTATTCTTTGAGATTCACCACCTGAAAGAGTGCGGCTGTTTCGGTTTAACGTAAGGTATCCTAAGCCAACATCATACACGAATTTAAGTCTGTTTAAAATCTCATTCACTAAATGTTGAGCAATAATTTCTTCCGTTTCGTTGCGAAATTTGAATTTCTTGAAAAATGTATAGAGTTGATCTATAGGCATTTCAACCATTTCAGTAATGCTTAAGCCATTCACTTTAACATAAGCGGCATCCGGTCTTAATCGACTTCCATGGCATATTGGACAAGTTGTTTTCCCTTTAAAACGGGACATAAAAATTTTAACGAAAGGATTTGGTGGATTTTTCTCTACCAACTCTAGTGACTCATAAATTCCTACGATTTTTTTCTCAGGATCACCAAAAAAGAGGAGTTTTACTTCTTCCCGGGTTAATTGATGAATCGGTTTATGAATGTGAAACCCTTCTTTTACAGCGGCTTTAATAAAAAGAGCTTTAAAATCTTTAAAGGTATTATTATTCCAGATCTCAACACCATTATCAAAAACAGATTTCGTTTTATCCGGGATCAATATGTCTATATCAAATCCATCAATAGAACCGATGCCATTACAAACTTTGCAGGCTCCATAAGGGTTGTTAAAACTGAACAAATGTGGTGTTGGTTCAACAAAACTGATTCCATCCATTTCAAATTGATTGATAAAACTCTTTTGAGTCAATGTGCCATCTTCAATTTGAACAATACAGGTCCCTTTGCCTTCAGAAAAAGCAGTTTGAATCGAATCGTGTAAGCGTTGAGGATACTCTTCTATCATTGATGATTTGAATCTGTCAATCAGGATCTGGATATTTTTATAAACCTTTGTTTCCCCTTTTTTCTGTTTCGAAACCTCTTTTTTCTGTTCTAAGAGATCATCTATTTCTGTTAAAATGTTATTATAGATGATTCTCGAGAATCCCTGCATTTTAAGAATTTCCAGTTGCTCATCCAATGAACGACCGGAAACTATGATGAAGGGAGCAAGAATGTATATTTTAGAGTCCGCAGGTGCCTCTTTAATGTAGTGCACGACATCTTTGATATCTTCACGTTTCACTTCTTTACCACTGACTGGAGAGTAAGTCCTGCCAATTCTGGCAAAAAGAAGTTTTAAATACTCATAGATTTCTGTAGTAGAGCCAATAGTAGATCTGGGATTACGGGAGATCACTTTTTGTTCAATGGCAATAGCAGGAGGAAGCCCTTTTATAGATTCAACTTCCGGTTTGGAAAGTTTACCCATAAATTGACGCGCATAAGAGCTCAAACTTTCCACATAACGTCTTTGCCCTTCGGCATAGAGTGTGTCAAAAGCAAGAGATGACTTTCCTGAGCCGGATAAACCTGTTATTACAACAATTTTATTTCTGGGAATGTCAACGTCTATGTTCTTGAGGTTGTTAACTTTAGCACCTTTTATTCTGATAAATTCATCGCTCATAAAGCAGTTTTAGAAAAGTCCGCAAAGATACGAAAAATAGTCTTAAAAATCAATAGAGTATATCTTTATTATCCTGTCGGATCCTCTATAAATAAGCAAATAGGTTTCTTTGCCGATCGTTATTGGAGCAATATATTCAATGAATTGATTTTGCGGAAATTTACAATTACTAATGGTCATGAAGCTATTTTGTTTCAAATTCCAACTTTCTATTGATAATAATCCGGAAGTTTTGTCAAAGATAATTAATTCATCACGTAGATCTCCATTAAAATCACCTACACAA
>DAONEU010000050.1:10776-12980 GCA_035403245.1 Bacteroidales bacterium
TGCTCCGGCATGTGAAATATCTTCATAATTACCATTTTGATTGGTTGACCAGCCACTTTCCGGCCATAAATAGTAGTTGATCTTATTTTGATATTTTTTTTCTTTCAAAATGGATCGATACAAACATACAATTTGTTCATATTTATCTAAGTAAAAGACCCCTTTTTCAGTCCCTGGATCTGTCATTGCTAAATAAAGATAAACATAAGCCCAATTCATTTGTCGATCTGTGCCTTCAATATTATATCTTGTTTCACAACTATCATTAGCAAATTGAATCATGCAGGAATCCTGATCCCAATAATATTGATCGTAATACTCAATGGTCGGTGTTATCATCTCGTTTAACCAATTGGAATATTCATCTAAACTTCTGATGATTCTATTGTTAAATGTTATGAATTCCTCTTCAAAAAACAGGGATTCAAAAAGTTGTTTTTTTGACAGTTCTGTAATGTAACAATAATGAACCATTGGAATCAATATCAAAGCAGTTTGGTGTGTGATTGGACCATAGCAATTGTTGGTTCTAGAGTAAGTTGACCACACAGGTCGTTTTTGATTTACACCTCTGTGATCATCACGATTCTTAATCACTTCATGGGATAAATAGATAAAATCTTCTAGATAAATAAACTCTTCAGTCTGTTCGTACATTCTAAGTAAAGCTTCCATGGTGTAGCTAACTCCATCACCATAATAACTGTAATCATTGGCAGAAGGCGTTATATAAGTGTTGAAAGTAACTGTTTTTAATGAATCAAACATCATTTTATAAATGTCGTTTTGAGGAAATATTGGTATCACTATTCCGCAGAACAAAATGATTGTTAAAAATCGTTTTCTCATTATAACTTTATAATTTTTAAAGTTGAACTTTTTTGATCTTTAGAGGTTATTTTGACATAATAAACGCCTTGAACGAGCCCTGATAAATCGAGAATAAATGGAGTTGACGATACTTCCATGCTTTGTACCCTTATTCCGGAAACATGATAAATTTCAGCATGAGTGATTATTTGGTGGGGATCTGAAGCTGAAATTTCTGTATAATTAAAAGTAGGATTTGGATTTGCAGTGTATTGATTATTTGGAATAAAATCAAAGTTTTCAACTTGGATCAGTTTTCCAAAACTGTAAATTTTTATAGAAAACTGAATCTTAGATAAATACAGCATAGATTCTTGATCCACGATATTAAAAAGGAGATGAACTGTTTCAAATTGATCAGCCTTCTGTACGCCATTTAATTCAGGACTAATGCTATAACTCCCGTCAGAAATCGATAATTCAAAACTTAAATCTGAAACATTACATTCATTTAAATTTTTTAACCGGATATCCAGGTTGTAATTATTATAAACAGCTTGCTTTTGAGTTAAGGAGTACTCCTGAACTTCAAATTCAGGAGTTTTTATACTGAAAGTGAATATCCCTTTCGAAATAGTATCCTGATTATTGATTAAAAACCATTGCAAATCGATAGGGTTGTTATCAGGAGCATTTCCGGTCGATTCTAAGTGAATTAATTGAGTAAAATTTTGGGTTTCCAAAGGCGCAAATGATCCTAAATGAAGATTTCCAGCAGGTGAGATTATAAAAGGAGAATTAATCTGATATGATAAGTGTATGTTTTGATAAGCTGAATCCCCATAATTTGTTATTTCAATATTTAAAAAATCTTCTGATCCTTTCTGAAGCGTATTACAGTCAGACTTTGCAAATGAGATTTTTTTTATTGTAAGATAGGATGGATTTGTGAAATCCAGGTATATCCATTTTTGCGCTTTTATTTCATTGTTGTCAAAACAACTGATCAAAACAGAATCAGTTTTTTGAGTATCGCTAACTCCTGATAATAAACCGGTTGAAGTCAAAGCTATGTGTGATAAATGGTCGATAGGTTTAAATCGTACCGATTTTTTTTGAATTAATGCAGCCGGTAAATTATTCAAACTACTGTAAATCAAATTGTTGTTTTTCCCATTTGAAATACCTGAAATATAAGAAGTTTTACCATATTTCATTTCTCCATAATGTATTTCAATAGTTCCATCACTTTTAAGAATCACAATAAAAGAAATATAACTTTCAGGCTGATTTTTAACTTTTCCTTTATAACTGATGATCAATTCATTATTTTGAAATTTAGTTTTGGTATTAATCACTTCTAAATCTGCAAAAAAAGGTGCAATCATTCGAAC
>DAONEU010000051.1:0-8556 GCA_035403245.1 Bacteroidales bacterium
ATTCGTCACACATTGAATACGAAACCGTCGCTTGCCAAAGGGTCGCTCTCCGGCCTGTACTCCTCGCTGGTCAACTAAGCATCCCATCCGGCATATAGGAGCTCACAAGCTCGCTCTATCTGCCGGTGGTCTGCTAAGTTTCCCAACTGTGGGGTACCTGGCCTTCGAGCTAACGCAGACTGCAGTCGGCGGACGGCAGTCTGCAGACGAGCTTAGTTGGAAGGGTAGAAGGGTGTTTCATCTTTTTACAAATATAACGCTACGCTGTAGCGACAAAATCTAGTCGGGTAATCTTTTGCTACCCATATAACGCTCCTCCGGAGCGGATTTCATAGCACGATACATGTATAACGTCGAACCTAGAACGTTGGACCACAGACTACGGACTATAGTTCACATACTTGTAATGCGCAATATATTAACCATTTGCAATATCATTCACTCTTCACAAAAGCTGAAAACTAAAACCCAAAACCTAACCTGGACAAGCCAGAAGCAAAATTGCACACAGATGACACAGATGACACAGATTTACACAGATTTCATTTAATTTATACGATTTTTTTTTAGAATTGATCACAGTGTTACACAGTGTTTTTCACAATGTTACACAGTGTTATTTCAGTCTGAATTTACAAGTTTTAACCACTGTGAAACTCTTTTTTTTACTCTGTTTAACTCTGTGATTTATTTTTTTAAATTAATAAGCCGCGAATGCGCGAATAAAAAACGAATTGTTTACCAACATTTTATTAGCTTATTTGCTTATTATCACATTAGCTTATTACTAATCTGTGGTTATCTGTCCAATCGGTGTCATCAGCGTTCTATTAATAACTTAACAAAAGAGTTGTAAGTCAAATCATAATAACGTGATTTTTAAATATTGTGCCAAAAAATACACGAATATTAAGAATAAGGTACTAAAAACCAAAACCCAAAACCCAAAACCTTATAACTGAAAGCTTAAAGCTGATCGCTGAAATCAATTATTTGAAAATAAAATACCCTAAAAAAGTTAAGAGGATTCCTACAACTACACTTAGAATGATGTAGGTGAAAAAATAGGTGAAGTTTCCGTCTTTTAAAAGTTGTAAACTTTCATTTGAGAATGTGGAAAAAGTAGTGAATCCACCACAAAATCCGGTGGTGAGAAATAATCTCATTTCGGCTGACATGATCTCGTACTTATTGCTAATCCCAAATAGTATCCCAATCAGCAAACACCCTACTAAATTGATCAATAAAGTGGAAATGGGAAATGCACTCTGATAAGAGATTGAAACATATTTTTGAATTAAATAACGGGATGAACTTCCCAAAAAACCTCCAAATCCTACCATCAATAATAATCTCATAAATATATGATATTTAATTTTTTATAAACACATTTGTTCAATAATATCCTGATATTGGGGATATTGTTTTAATAAATCCTCTTTATTTGCTAATACAAAGTCTTCAAATTCAAAACCCGGAGCTACAATACAACTGACCAAACAAAATCCAGCATTATTTTTAATTTTTGCTGCAAACCAATGATTTTTTGGAATCACAATCTGCGGTTTTTCTCCATTTTGAATATCGATTCCTAAATAATGAATGATCAGGTTTCCACTGTTATCGATTTCATAAATCTCAACCGTTTTTCCTTGATGATACAACCAGATCTCATCAGATAATACTTTATGAAAGTGAGATTTGTCTTCATCCAGAAGTAAGTAATAAATGGCGGTTGCAGTATTCCTCATTTTTTGTTTTTCAACTTCAATTTCAGAAGAACCACGATAGGTCTCCTTGTAGAAACCACCCTCCGGATGAGGTTTTAAATCAAGAGTTTGTATAAGTTTATAGGGATCCATGATCTAATTTGCTTAATTTAAACAAAAGTATAAAAAAAGAACAACAAATTTCAATAATTGATCTGTTTATTTTATTTTTTTGTACATTTGTGAGTTGATTTATTCAATAAAAATAACTTCATAACCTAATATAAACTGCTATGACACTAGAGGAAATAAAAGAGGAAGTACATCAATATCAAAGCGAACTGGAAAAACCTGTTCCATTAGAGATCAATCATTGTTTGGAGCGATTGTCCTACTTGTCCGGGGTACACTCCAGAACAGGTTATTTATTGGCAAATGCCAAAAAGAACCTTCGTGTTGTGAAAGATAACCAGATCAATGTGTATTTGGCAAAAACAAATGAAAAGTATCTCTCATCTAAAATCCAGAATGCTATTTTAGAAGGGTTTGCCATAGAGGAAACTTACTTTGTAGAACTTCTGGAGAAGATGAATTTTGCCTGTTCTCAACAAATGGATGTCTGCAGAACCATCATCAGCAAAGAGAAAGAGGAGATGAAATTCGCAGGGTTGAAATAGAATGCTTTTTGCCCTTATAGCACACAGATGACACGGATGTTGCAGATTTACTCTACTTTATTGCTTTTCTTGATCACTTTATTATGGTCATATTCAATTTTATCAAAGTAAAATACATCATGAAAAATATCATCATCGTTTTTGTTTACGAGTTTAATACTTCCATAAGCTAAAAAATAATGATCATACCAATAAGTGAGATTAAATTTTTGAATTTCTCGATAATTAATTTCATCAATTTCTTGAATATTATCAGAAGAATTGTCAATAAGAAGATTCCCGTTATAATCGAATGATTTTGTCTTAATATAATAATTATTTGGAAAAGCGATTTTTATTTCATTTGGAGTTTTCAGGTCAACATACATGAATTTTTTTTCTTTATTTGTTTTAACAATATTATCCATTTCAAAAGCCTGACTCCAAATCATTTCCCCTTGATTATCTAATTTACAGACAATTCCATGTGAATATTTATATCCGTCAAAGATATATTCTATTATATTATGTGATCCGGTATTATTATAATAATTTACGGATGTTTTTCTATAACTTGGATAAAATGCCTCACCAATGAATATAAATTCATCTTGATTAGGTATTATATCGTGAATGTTTATCTTATAGTTTAATCGAGTAGCTAATGCAAAATCCTCATCATCATTTTTTTGTTCTTCAAGTTTTTCAATTTGCTCTTTAGTTAAATATTTTTTAAAATCTTTTATTTGATCATAAAAGTAAAATTGAATAAAATCAACTTGACTGTTAGTTGTCTGACAGAAAAAGATTCCCTTTGAACAATCTGCTTTTCCTGATGAAAAAGTTCCAGAAAAAAGTAACTTATCATTTGTTACAGATGAAACGACTATATCAATTAAATGGTAATCCTTTTTTGGGGTTAAATTAATTGTGTTTATTAAATTACCATTAGGATTTAGCTGAAATGCGTAGCTACTAATTTTATGATCTTCGCGCTCGGCGTTTACAAAAATAAAAATCTCCTCTGAAGATTCTAAAACTTGAATTCCAGTTATGGTGATATCTTTTTGATTCATATTTTCAATAATGAGTGGTAATATTTTCAAAGAACCGGTTTTCAAATTGATGGAACATGCATAAGGTTTATTTTTTAATTCACCGGTAATAAATGCATAATCACCATATATGGTCATCTCTTTAATGTCTAATGATTTAGGTAGTTCTCCAATTTTTTTTGAAATCTCCATATTAGAAATTTCAAAACTTACAAAGGCAAAATGTTTTTTTTTATCTAAAAATACATAATGAATCTGATCTTTATTTGAAAAAGTATTCTGTAGTTTCAAATCTTCATTTAACATCACTTTAACAATTTGATCTGATACTAGATTTTTTGAATATTTCTCAAAGCGCCATTCTAGATTATCATCCACATCATCCTCATTTTTTGAAATAACGATAAACCCATTTTCGCCCAAAATAGATGTTGTTTCGTAGGAAAAGCCGTTATTTAAATGTACAGAATGCTTTTCTTCATAAATAATTTGTGCAGTTACACCATAGGAAAAAGTAATTCCTAATAATATAAATAATAACCTTTTTTTCATACCTATTTTATTTTATCCATTTCAATTTTATACGACACAACACTTTAAACTTACTTCTTACCTCTTACTTCTTACTTCTTACTTCTTACTTTTTATCTATTTTGTCCAGATTCTCCCGGTTGAGTTTCCGTGGCAGCTATTGCAGGCACCCATGGAAATGGTGCTCGACATGTATTTGGTTCCACCGTTTCCTATTACTATCGGATGTAAACCGGATCCAAAATTAATCATTTCTGTAGTATGAAAATTCCCTTTAGTGTCCACCTCGATGGTGTGAACCAATGTACCTGTTCCGTTTGGACCGGTATAAAGCTTAACAGTGGCTCCAGGATAAGGGGTGACTTGTAAACTATCATAAACTGTTCCGGCTACCACAAACCAACCATTACCACCACCATTTTCCTTGTGGCAATCCATGCAGTTCATACCCATGTTATGACTCCGATCGCTGAGAAATTTACTGATGTTTTTTTCGTCACCATTAGAGGTACAAGAATTCAATAAAAGAATGAACAATCCACTAATTAAAATAAGGGTTGATTTTGTTTTCATAATGTTACGATATTTTTAGTTTTCAATTTTAATGATGCAAATGTAAAACAATATTTATTACAAATTCATAATCAATCGATAAAGAGGATATTTTTTTTTAGTTACTGAATATTCTAATTGATTTTTAATTACATTTGCAAACCAATAACCACATTTATAACCATTTTTTTGAACATGTCATGAAACACACTCGACGGTTTTTCGGTTTATTATATTTGTTTTGCAGTTGTATGATCTTACAGGCTCAAAATAAAACACTTACATTTATGCCGCATTGGCTTCCTCAAGCTCAGTTTGCCGGATATTACATGGCATTACAGAAAGGGTTTTATGCTGAGTTGGGGCTTCATGTGAAAATTATTCATCCGAATGCCTCGAGAATTGCTACGGAAAGCCTCAAAAACAAAGAAGTTGATGTGATTTCATTGTTTTTGGTAAGTGCCTTAACAGCTCAAGACAATGGAGTTCCCCTTGTAAACATCGGTCAACTTTCACAAAATTCTGCTTTAATGATTGTTGCAAAAAAGAGCAAGAATTTTAAATCAATCAAAGACCTTCAGAATAAGCGAATCGGGATATGGAAAAGTGGTTTTGATGAGATTCCTAAAGCTTTGATTGCCGCTAATCGTATAAATGTGACCTGGGTTCCAATCCTCTCTTCTATCAATATGTTTATCGAAGATGGTATTGATGCCATGACCGTTATGTCGTATAATGAGTACGATCAGATCATCAATGCCGGTTTTAATCCGGAAGAGTTGACCATTTTTAAGTTTTCTGACCTTGGCTTTAACATTGTCGAAGATGGACTTTACTGTTTGGATTCCACTAGACAAATGAGGCCTCAGGATCTTGAAAAGTTTGTTCAGGCTACTCTAAAAGGTTGGGCTTATGCTGAACAACATCGGGAAGAAACCATTCAGGTGGTCCTGGATTGGATGAAAAAAGAGCATGTTGCCACCAATTATGCTCATCAAAAATGGATGTTGGATCAAATGTGCCTTTTGATGAAATCACCTTCGAAAAATATCAAAAACGGACATTTGTCGGAAGCTGATTTTAATAAAGCCCAAACGATTTTATTCCAATCAGCTGTTATTAAAGCTAAGATTCCTTTTGTATTGTTTTATAAACCGGTTGTAAAATAGCGTATTATGTTTTTTAAGATCAAAAAATCATTGACCCAACGTATCGTTTTTTATGTATTAACGCTATGTATCCTTATTTTTCTGACCTCCCTAACTCTATTTTACCTTTCTTCCAAGAAACAGCTGGAGAATGTAACTTACAAGAATACTGCCTTTATCACCGAGAACACTGCATTGAAGATTGAATCCATCTTGACGCCCATCATGAAGATAGCCCACAATTATCAATGGATGCTTTTACAGATAAAAGAGAACCCCGATTCCATTGCTGCACTTACTCAAAAAATTGTGTCATCCAACCCGGAAATCATGGGCTCTGCCGTTGCTTTTGTTCCCGATTATTTCTCATCCAAAGGGAAATATTTCGCCCCATATTCCTACAGAAATGGGGATACTATCGTTACAATGCAATTAGGAAACGAAAACTATGAATACTTTTATATGGATTGGTTTCAAATCCCAACCTCCATCAATAAACCTTATTGGACCGAGCCTTATTATGATACCGGCGGAGCCAACGCCCTCATGACTACTTTCTCTATTCCCATTACTATTGATTCAGCCGGTGTTCCCAAAACAATAGCTGTCCTCACAGTTGACCTTGCTTTGGATTGGTTTACAGAGATTGTCTCCTCAGTTAAAGTACTGGAAACAGGATATGCTTCAGTGATCTCTAAAGCCGGCACCTTTCTTACCCATCCTAAGAAGGAGTTGATTATGAATCAGACCATCTTCAGCTACGCTAAAGAGAACAGTAATGACGAATTAAGAGCCATTGGACGTGAGATGCAAACCAAAAAGAATGGTTTTGCTAACAGTACATTAAATGGCGTTCATCGAATCATCTATTATACCACTTTGCCTTCCAGCAATTGGTCATTAGCGGTTGTGTTCCCCAAATCTGAAATCTATTTACCCCTCAGAAAAATTACCATTATACTGATTGCTTTGATTGTGATTGCATTAACATTACTTACGGTGATCATCTCAAAAGTGATTGGGAAGCAGCTAATTCCACTTACCGCTTTTGCTAAATCTGCCCGCCAGATCGCCAAAGGGGATTTTCAAACGCCTATCCCGCAGATCAAAACAGAGGATGAAATGTTAGAGCTTCATGATGCATTCCATTTTATGCAGAACAACTTGCTTCATTACATCGAAACACTTAAAGATACCACTTCCGCCAAGGAGAAGATAGAGAGTGAACTTCGGATTGCCCGGGAGATTCAAATGGGAATGATCCCTAAAACATTTCCTCCTTTCCCTACCCGCAAGGAGCTGGATCAGTATGCTACTTTGATCCCTGCTAAAGAGGTTGGAGGTGATTTGTACGATTATTTTATCGATGACGATAAACTCTATTTCATCATCGGAGATGTTTCCGGTAAAGGGATTCCGGCCTCCTTGCTGATGGCAGTTACCCGTAGTCTATTCCGCTCAGTGACCCTCCATTTTGATTCACCGGCTGAGATCCTGACCAATCTGAACAACTCTTTGGCCGAAAACAACGATTCCAACATGTTTGTGACTCTTTTCCTCGGAATACTTGATCTAAACAGTGGTCAGCTTCAATTTTGTAATGCCGGTCATAATCCACCAATCCTTATTAGAGATGATGCTTCATTTATGGAAGTGATCCCTAATCTGCCATTAGGCTTGATTGATGGATTCCAATACCAGCAACAAGAGAAAAAAATATATTCCGGCACCACTCTTGTTTTGTACACTGATGGTTTGACCGAAGCTGAAAATGAATCACAAATGCTTTACGGAGAAGAGAGATTGCTCCAATTAATCAACTCTAACGAAGATTTAAATACCCAAAACCTTGTGGAAACTATCCTAGAAGATGTTCATTCTCATGTAAAATCAGCTGATCAATCGGATGACCTTACCCTTTTGGCGATTAAATACAACGGACCCACCCCAAAATATGAAAAATCGGTTTCATTGATCAATGAGATTGATCAGATCTATATTTTACAACAGTTTATTGAAGAGGTGGGAGAGGATCTTGATTTTGAGGCTTCCTTGGTTATGAAATTGAATCTGGCTCTTGAAGAGGCTGTTTCGAATGTTATTCTATACGCATATCCTAAGGTGTCCGGTAAGAAAATCATTGTTTCAGTGGCCTATAAAGGAAGTGATCTGATCTTTACCGTCACCGATACCGGAGTTCCTTTCGATCCAACTTTAACGGAACACCCCAACCTTGATTTAGATGCCGAAGAGAGACCTATTGGAGGACTCGGCATATTCCTGATCAAACAGATCATGAACGAAGTGACCTATTCCAGGATTCATGATGTGAATGTGTTCACCATGAAGAAAAAAATTGATCCTAAAAATGAATAACTCAAACTAAAAATTATCAATATGGAAATTAAAATTGAAAACATTGCTGAACAAACGATCATCAACATTAAAGGGAGAATTGATACCGCTACTTCCCCTGAATTTGAAAAAGCGATAGCACCCGTTCTCGCAGGCGATATGAAAGATGTGATTATTGAATGTAAAGAATTTGAGTATATCAGCAGTACCGGACTTCGCTTGTTCCTAGTGTTACAGAAAACTGCCAATGCTAAAAAAGGTCATCTGATCATCCGTAATATGAACGATGATATCAAAAATGTGTTTAATATGACCGGCTTTACGGCACTTTTTAAATTTGAATAATCCGATATGAGAAAAAATCAACTATTATTGATCATCCTTTTGGTTGCTCTTTTGTTCTCTTCTTGCTCGACTAAAAAGGAGCAGGAGGTGAAACATCTCAACGACCTAAAGGAGTCCCAATTTGCTGACCAAAACGAACCTAAACTTCGGGATGGCTCTAATCTGGCAACAGCAACAGTGGGTGCCATGACCGGGACTACCGGTG
>DAONEU010000051.1:8656-12528 GCA_035403245.1 Bacteroidales bacterium
CCTAAGGCAACTGTTCAGTGTTATGACGATATCATGGATGCCATAGCTGCACTTCAAGCCCATAAACTCGATTATGTGATCACTGCTTATACTACAGCACTCAAGGTTTCCAATAAAAACGATGATCTACTGGTGCTTCCAAAAGAGTACACCGATGAATTTGCAGCAATCGCTTTCAATAAGAAAGATGAGGTGTTGTTGAAACAAGTGAATCAGGTTTTGGCACAATTCAAACAGGATGGCACCCTCGATACTATCATTCATCGTTGGGTGAAGAAAGATAAAACGCCTTATCAGATTGTTCCTATCCCTAAAGTTACCATAGGAAAACCGATCATCGTTGCCATTGCAGCTAATCGGGAACCGATGTGCTTTATCTCAGATAATAAAATCGTGGGGCTCGACTGTGAACTGATTGAAAGGATAGCCTTCGAACTCAAAAGACCGGTTCAGTACTACGACATGAAATTCTCAGCACTGATTGCCGCTTTGGAATCGGGGAAAGCAGATTTGGTGATCTCCAATATGACCGCTACTGCTGAGCGCAGAAAAGTGGTGAACTTCTCTGAAGGGTATTTTGTAAACCCACAAGTGTTGCTCACCTTGAAAGATGATGCCATGCTGGCCCAGTCTCAAGAAAAAACCACTTTCTTCTCCCGCCTGAAAGAGAGCTTTTACCGCAATATCATTTTGGAAAAACGGTATCTCTTACTCTGGAACGGATTTAAAGTAACCTTCTTTATCGCGATCATGGCTGCTATTTTGGGAACCATTCTTGGAGCTCTGGTTTGTATGATGCGGATGAGTAGATCAAAAGCATTGAATATATTCGCCAAAATATACATCGACTTGCTTCGCGGTATCCCGCAGGTGGTGTTGCTGATGTTGATGTTCTATGTTGTTTTTGCCCCTTTAAACATCAGTGGCGTTGCTGTAGCGATCATCACTTTTGCAATGAATTTTGCGGCCTATGTTTCTGAGATGTTCAGAACTTCCATCGAAAGTGTGAAAAAAGGACAAACCGAAGCGGGTATTGCGATGGGATTCAGTAAATTGAAAACATTCATTTACATCGTTTTGCCGCAGGCGATACAACGGGTACTTCCTGTTTACAAAGGGGAATTTATAGCCCTGGTGAAGATGACTGCCATTGTGGGGTATATCGCTGTTCAGGACTTAACCAAAGCGAGTGATATCATCCGGAGTCGTACCTTTGATGCTTTCTTTCCATTGATTATGGTGGCGATCCTCTATTTCATTTTGGCTTGGATGCTGACCTTCCTGCTTGAAAAGATCCAATGGAGTACTGCCCCTAAGCGCAAGAGTACGATCAACAAGTAAACCTATTGTTCACGATTAAGAATTAAAAAATGATAAAAGTAGAACATCTTTCAAAAAGTTTTGGCAACCTTATGGTGTTGAAAGATATCAATATAGAGATACAAAAAGGGGAGATCATCTCCATCATCGGACCATCCGGAACCGGGAAAAGTACTTTTCTGAGATGCTTGAATCTTCTCGAAAAGCCTTCAGGTGGCTCGATTTGGATCGATGACAAAGAGATCATGGATCCCAAAAATAATGCGAACTTACTTCGTCAGAAGATGGGGATGGTGTTTCAAAATTTCAATCTTTTTGAACATCTGACTGTTTTGGAAAATCTGACAATCGGTCCTATGAAGCTCTTGAATAAGGGCAGGGTAGAGGCTGAAGAGAAAGCGCGCGACCTATTAAAACTGGTAGGGTTAGCGGCCAAGGAGGATGCATTTCCCGATGAGTTGTCGGGTGGACAGCAACAGCGTGTAGCTATTGCCCGTTGTTTGTCGATGGATCCCGAGATCATCCTGTTTGACGAGCCTACATCAGCGCTGGACCCTACGATGGTGAGCGAGGTGTTAGGAGTAATCAGGCGTTTGGCTGGCGACGGGATGACCATGGCGATTGTGACCCATGAGATGAAGTTTGCCCGCGATCTATCCACACGCATCTTGTACATGGATGAAGGAATCATTTACGAAGAGGGAACTCCGGAGGAGATCTTTGAGCGACCAAAGAAAGAGAATACCAGAGCTTTTATTCACCGAATCCGCAACTATTTCTACCATATTGAGCATGCTGATTTCGATTTTTACGACATGCGAGCCGGTCTGGAAGCATTTTGCAACAAACATTTCTTCAACCATACCGAGATCAACAACCTCAATCTGATCATTGAAGAAACGCTACAGTTATGCTTCAGGGAAGGGGATGTGGAAACCAGAAATCAGATCATCCGGAAAACAGGAGGTATCGATTTGACGGTAGAATATTCCGAGCAGACGAAAGAGATCACTGTCCTCTTTACGGCAGATGCCCAGCTCCAAACGATCATCAATCAGGTCGCAGACTCCGACGGCATCAGCTACATCATCCTTCAGGGGATGACCCGGTCGATCGATGAGGTGATCAAAGAGGGTAAGGTTGCGTTGACTTTATTAATGTGCTAATGTGCTGATGTGCTAATATGGGTAGGAACAAGGGGAAAGGGGAAACTGAAATTAGCAAATTTGTGAATTAGCAAATAAATGAATAATGAAGACCTTTAAGGTTATTCATTAGCATGTTCATTAAGTTTACTTATAATGTCTTGAGCTCTATAATTTAATATCGAAAAAGCAAACCATTTTTTGCCTAAGTCTTTTAATGATGCCCCTAAATGATATACTGTTTTCTTGTCAATGATGATAAATCTATCGTGTGACTTATTAAAATGATTAATTTGAATTTCAGGATATTGAGAATTATACTTTTTTAAATCAAGTTTTGTCTCTTTGGACAATGGTGCGGTATAAATTTCTACTTTGACTCCTTTCTTTCTTTTCGCCAACATTAGAAGTACACTTTCATCTATATAATTGTCAATAATTATTATTGATTTTTGAGCTTTTCTAAATAAATCTGTTACAAAAGTATATGCATCAAATATTTGACCATCAAAGAATATACCTTCTTTAACTGGAAGTTTAGTGTGGATTTGAAAATCAATCTCATCAACTTTAGATTTTAAGGAATGTACTTCATTTTCAATTCTTTCAAATCGTTGACTAACAGCATATCCTTTCAGTAAATAATCTTTAAGAACTTTATTTGCCCATATTCTAAATTGAGTTCCACGAATTGATTTAACTCTATATCCAACAGAAATAATAACATCTAAATTATAAAACTTGGTTTTGTATTTTTTCCCATCACTTGCAGTTAGTAAGGATTCCTTACCAACTGAATTTTCATTGAGTTCTTTCTCTTTAAAAATATTTGAAATGTGTAATGTTATATTATTTCTTGTTGTTTGAAATAATTTAGCCATTTGTGTTTGAGTGAGCCAAACTGTCTCATCCTCAATTTTTACTTCAAGTCTAGTAGATCCTTCGTCAGCTTGATAAATAATGATTTCATCTTTCATGGGTAGTTAATTTTAGTTTGTATAAAGTATCTATTCATCAAATTTTGATCGTATTACACTTCTTTTTTAATTAAAAGGTGAATACTTTCAAGTCTGCAAATATAGCAAATCTTTCGAAAAAAGGGGAAACGGGAATTAGTAAATTAGCAAATTTGTGAATTAGAAAATGAATGAATAATGCCACGAATTCACGAATTATTCATTGTTTTATATCGAAGTGGGGAAAGTCCACTTAGATTTAATGTTTGTTGCGCTTAAAACCTATTTCTCTTCAAATCCTTTTTATAGTTTTTGAGCATTTTCCCAAAATCCTTATCTTTTTTTCGTCTCTCTTCCAATGTTGATGCAAAATGTTCCTTTTCCCTCTCCATTTTCAGGAAGTTCTCATAGGATTTTTGATCCATTTCTCCGTTTTCAACTGCTTTTATTA
>DAONEU010000052.1:0-10423 GCA_035403245.1 Bacteroidales bacterium
TCAGAAGACTCTCTGCGAGGTCTGTCGCTATCGTAAGATCTTTTTGGTTTGTCGTCAGTGGAAGATCTGCGTGGTCTATCATCACCATAAGATCTGCGAGGTTTATTATCCCCATCACTAAATGTACTTTTACTCCTACCCGGACCTGAGGATGTTCCTCTGGTTGCATTTCTTTTTGGCCTATCATCGCCGCTGGTGCGTGCTTTTGAAAAACTACGCTTCTCTTTCTTTTCTTCCATTATATCAATTTATTAACGTGAAAATTATGTGAGGAAAATTATCACATAATTGGAACCTGCAAAGATACACCAAATTTTAATATCTTTGCCCATTATTTTGAATGAGTAATTTTTGCTATTCAAAAAATCAAATATTTATAAAAAATACGTTTAATAGCAAAACGAAAAAAGATAGATGACCTTTCAGTTTATTGAACCATCCGGATTTTTAAAACATTATATCAGACCCTATTGTTTCATGGAGTCTGATATGAATGAACCTGATCTGGTGGAAAGGGTGATTCCAACGGAAGGGATTCAAATCATGTTTCATTATAAAACCCCTTTTGTAGTTTTACATCCTAATCAACCCGGAACCAGCCAGTCAAGATCGTTTATCAGTGGGTTAAGTGATTCGTTTTCAGATGTTTCTACGAATGGAACCACCGGAGTCGTTTTTATTAATTTTTATCCCATTGGTGCCAGTTTCTTTTTTAATTTTCCATTATCTGAAATTGAGAATAAAAATGTTGATCTTTCGGATTTGTTTAAGTCGGAAATTCAAGATGTGGAGGAACAATTATTTCTAAAAAATTCGATTCATGAAAGAGTGCAGGTGATTGAACAATTCTTTGTCAAAAGGTTCAATCCGATTGGAAATCATGATCAGATTTTAATTCGGAAAGGGATAGAAGTGATCAAACATCATAAAGGGATTGTTTCTGCAAAATCATTATCTGAATCGCTTTATACAACTCCTAAAACATTGGAAAGGAAGTTCTCTCAGTACATCGGAAAATCAACCAAACAAGTGATAAAACTGATCCGTTTTCAGGATCTTTTGTCCGATTTTAAACCATCTAAAATTTCAAATCTGAGCGAATTTGCGCTTCAAAAAGGGTATTTTGATCAATCTCACTTTATCCATGATTTTAAATCGTATACCGGTTATACTCCTAAAGAGTTTGCTCAAAAATACCCGGATTACAGCAAAGACGGGGAAACATGTTGAAAAGGGCATTTTGTCCGTTTTTTACAATTTTATATCATCAATAGAAGCTATTTTTGCACCCAAAATTAGTTCAATCCAAAAAAGATCATTTTAATACAATCCATTATGAATACAGATGAAATAATTATTCGGAATGCCCATACCAATAATCTGAAAAATGTCAATATTGAGATCCCAAAACATAAACTGGTTGTTTTTACAGGTGTTTCCGGCTCAGGAAAGTCTTCGTTATTATTTGACACTATTTATACGGAAGCTCAACGGCAACTCGTGGAGACTTTTTCAACATTTGCCCGTACCCGAATGCCCAAATTGTCACGCCCCGATGTGGATGATATTCGTAATTTATCTACTGCTATTGTGATTGACCAAAAAAGAATGGGGGCTAACTTACGCAGTACTGTAGGAACAGCAACCGAAATTAATACCTATCTCAGATTGTTATATTCCAGAATCGGAAAACCATTTATCGGACCCTCTTTTTATTTTTCTTTTAATCATCCGGAAGGGATGTGCCCCCATTGTAATGGTTTGGGAAAACAGATTAAGATTGACTTGGATCTTTTTCTGGATCGGGAGAAGTCAATTCGGGAAGGTGCTATAACCCATCCCCATTACAAAGTTGGAGGATTTTTGTGGAAAGAATTGATCAGTCTGGAAGTGATCAACGTGGATAAACCAATTGATCAGTTTTCTGATGAGGAGTTGCAACTTTTTTTATACTCTGAACCATTTGCTGTAAAAGGGGCTAAAGATAAACTCACCTATAATCGTAATTTTGAGGGGATCGCCCGAAAACTAGAAAAAGCTGTTGCAACGAGAGCTGACGATGAGACATCAGAAGAGGAGAAAAATGGATATACCAAATACTTTACTTATCAAACATGTGAACATTGTCACGGCACCAGAATCAATGAAAGGGCTAGGGAAATAAAGATCAACAGCCAATCTATTGATCAGGTTTGCAATATGGAGATTGTGGATGTGCTTCCATTTTTGCAACAAATTAACGATGAAATTTCTAAACCCATTTTAAGAAAAGCTCAGTTTTTGTTGGAACAATTGATCGAAATTGGAGTGGGATATCTCTCTTTGGATCGGGCTGTGGGTACACTTTCCGGGGGTGAATCTCAACGGGTAAAAATGTCAAAACAGATGGATTGTAATCTGGTTGATATGCTTTATGTTTTGGATGAACCCTCCATAGGTCTCCATCCAAGAGATACTGAAAATTTAATAAGAATCCTCTTTCGGCTTAAAGAGCGCGGAAACTCTGTCTTTGTAGTCGAACATGATCCCGATATTATTAATGCTGCAGAATGGATTGTGGATATGGGACCCGAAGCGGGAAAATGGGGTGGAACCGTTGTCTATAATGGAGAACCTGAAGGTCTTTTTAGATCAGAAAGTATAACTGGAAAATTTCTTCATCCGAATAAAAAATCTCATTTTAAAAGAAAATCATTTTTCGATTTTTATGAAATCAACAATGCAACAGCCAATAACTTAAAAAATGTTTCTGTAAAAATTCCGAAAGGAGTGTTAACCTGTGTTACAGGAGTAGCAGGAAGTGGAAAGAGTAGTTTGATACACGAATGTTTTGCCAAGAAACATCCGGAAGCTATTGTGATTGATCAATCACCCATTGGCAAGTCTTCGAGAGCAAATGCAGCAACTTTTATAGGTGTTTTTGATTTTATCAGAAAAGAGTTCGCGAATGCAACTCAAAGCGATCCTTCACTTTTTAGCTTCAATTCAAAAGGGGCTTGTCCTAAATGTAATGGGCAGGGTGTGTTAACGTTTGAACTCCATTTCCTCGATGCTGTAAAAACAATCTGTGATGAGTGTGAAGGGAAAAGATATCATACCGATGTACTGGAGTATCAACTACATGGAATCAATATTGCGGAAGTTTTAGATATGACTGTAAATCAGGCTTTTGATTTTTTTAAATCAACTAAAATTAAAACTCATCTTCATCTTTTACAGGAAGTTGGATTAGGATACTTAAAATTAGGGCAGTCTCTAAGCAGCTTATCGGGTGGAGAATCACAACGTTTGAAAATTGCAACCGAACTTAAAAAAGAGGGAAATATATACATCATGGATGAACCAACAACCGGTTTGCACATGTCTGATATTGAAAATTTTTACAGAATTATTAAATCTTTGGTTGAAAATAACAATACCGTTATCATTATCGAACACAATCTGGATATAATAAAATATGCCGATTGGGTGATCGATATGGGACCGGCAGGGGGCAAAAACGGAGGAAAACTCCTTTTTCAAGGAATCCCTGAAGAACTGATTTGTTGTTCCGAATCAATAACCGGTCGCTACCTGAAAAAAGTGATTGGATAAAATTTAGGCTAATTTACATACATGTACAGGTATCACATTGACCACAATCCGGTTTTTCACCATACACTGTGATACTGAAAATTCCGGTTTTTGATTTGTTGAATGCAACTAATTCAGATTCAGTTAAATAGTCAAGTAATATTTCATCTGGCAGGATGATCTCTTTCTCTTTTTGAATTTGAATATTTACAAATCCTTGTTCAAAAATATATTTCATATACTGATCTTTTTGAAGGGCGCCGGAAACGCAACCAGCATACATTTCAGCTGCATTTTTAATTGGATCAGGGAGAGTTCCAACAATCACAACATCAGAAATTGAAAAATGGCCTTTACTTTTTAAAACTCGATAGATTTCTGCAAAAGCTTTTTTCTTATCAGGGACTAAATTGAGCACACAATTACTGATTACAACATCTGCTTTATTAGCACCAATAGGCATATTTTCAATATCTCCCAAGCGAAATTGAACATTTTTAAAGCCATGTTTTTCACAGTTTTGATTGGCAAGAGCAATCATGGCTTCAGTCATATCAACACCAATAACCTGACCCTCTTCACCAACGAAAGAACGTGCAACAAAACAATCGTTACCTGCACCGGAACCTAAATCGATAACCGTGTCCCCTTTTTTAATTTTTGCGTATTCCGTGGGTAATCCACACCCTAATCCCAAATCTGCATCAGCAACATATCCTGCGATTTTATTGTAATTTTCGCTAAAAATGGTGTAATCAACGCTGCTACAACAACTACCCGATCCACAACATGAGGATTGGTTTTGTTGCTTAGATTGATGCGCAATTTCTGTGTATTTTTCTTTAACAATCTCTTTTAAATCTTTCATGGTATAATTTTTATGCAAAAATATGATATTTTTGTATTCTAAAATTTATCAAAATGGCTTCTTTACAACCCTTTTATTCAGACTTAGTTAATCACTGGAATTTAGATCAATCTATCACTTTTTTAAATCACGGTTCTTTTGGAGCGGCTCCCATTGAAGTGCTGGAACAACAACATCAATTTAGGATGCAGTTGGAGAATCAACCTCTTCGATTTTTCATGCGGGAATTACCTGAACTTCACGTGAATACATTGCAACAATTGGGAATATTTTTGAGTTGCAATCCGGAAGATCTGGTTTTTGTGAAAAATGCTACGGAAGGGGTTAATACCGTTTTAAGTAGTATCCCATGGAAGAAAAATGACCGGGTTTTGATTACAAATCATGGGTATCAGGCATGTAAAAATGCATTGTTGATCAATGCCCAACGATATGGCTTTGAGGTGGATGAGGTTCAGGTTCCTTATCCTTATGAATCTGAAGATGAGATTGTAAATGCTGTATTGGATGGCGTCAGTAAACACACCCGTTTGGTGATGATTGATCATATCAGTTCCCCGACAGCGCTCTATTTCCCCATTGAAAAAATTGCTGCTGCGCTAAAAGGAACTCAAACGGAGTTGTTGGTAGATGGGGCTCATGCTCCGGGGATGATTCCGATACATCCTTCTGAAACGGGTGCTCAATACTACACCGGAAATTGCCATAAATGGCTCTGTGCTCCCAAAGGTGCTGCTTTCCTATGGGTGGATCCCAGATGTCAGGAGTATATGTATCCGCTCAATATTAGTATGATCAATGTAAGAACACAGGGATTTCAAGATCGGTTTTATTGGGGTGGTACTCAGGATGTTTCCCCTTACCTTTCTATCCCTAAAGCGATTGAAACCTTACCCAAAATTACTCAAATCTCCTGGTCTGAAATCATGGAAAAAAACAGAGCTTTGTCCCGCAAAGTGACCCTCCTTTTCTCCAAAACACTAGAGCAGCCGATTCCTTCCCCTTTGGATCGGATTACCAATATGTGTGCCATTCCAATTCCAAAATTAACCTCTCCTTTATTGCCGGGAACATTTGATCCATTACAGGAAAAATTGTATCATGAATTTAAAATTGAGATACCTGTAATCAATTTTGGCGTACATAACCAACGATTTATTAGATTCTCCTGTTTTGTTTATAACCATATTTCTCAATATGAATATCTGGCAGAGGTGTTAAAAAATGAGCTAAAGAATAGATAAACAGCACGATCATTCTCATCTAAGATAGAAAAAGCTACGATTAGAAAAAACATTTTTTCTTTCATAACAAATTGAATATATTATACGTTTGTTATCGGAATTTGATGTAATTTTGCAGCTTATTTGAAATACAACAAGATGATTATAGGGATAACAGGTACTATCGGAGCCGGGAAGGGAACCATCGTAGATTATTTAATTGAAAAGTTTTCTTTTCATCATTATTCAGTTAGACAATTTTTAATGGAAGAAGCTGAAAGAAGAGGATTTCCCTTAAACAGAGATGTTTATGTCGCTATAGCGAACGAATTAAGAGAACAAAATACCCCCTCTTATATTACCGATCAACTTCATCAAATCGCTATTGAAAAAGGGGGAAATGCTGTCATTGAAAGTATCAGAACTCCCGGAGAGATTGAATCACTTCGTAAAAAGGGGGACTTTTTCTTACTCGCAGTTGATGCAGAACCCCATCTTCGTTATGAAAGAATTGTCGTTCGTAACTCAGAAACAGATCAGATCAGTTTTGACACATTTGTAGCGAACGAAAAAAGAGAGATGACATCAACCGACCCAAATAAACAAAACCTGAGTGAGTGTATTAAACAAGCTGATTATGTGATTCTTAACGATCATGATATTCCTACTTTGCATACACAAATTGATCAGATTATTTCAAAATTTCTCTAAAACTAAGAAGTACAGATTATGAATAAAAAATGGATTAAACAACTTTTACAACTCGTTCTTTTTCTAGGTATTGGAGTGTTTTTTGTATGGTTATCAATCAAAGATTTAACTCCGGAAGATACAAAAATGATTAAAGAAAGTTCTTTAGGTATTTTTAAACTTCGTCCATTTTTGTTTATTATGCTCTCAATCGTTGTGATGTCTTTAGGGCATTATTGTAGAGGATTAAGAAGTGTAATGTTGATCAAACCATTGGGTTATGAACTCAGAAAGAGTACCTCTTTTTATGCCGTTATGGTGGGATATCTGGCCAATTTAGCTTTTCCTCGTTTAGGGGAGGTTCTTAGATGTACCTTTATTCAACGATATGATAATGTTCCCTTTCAGAAAACACTAGGAACCATAGTCACTGAAAGAGTGATAGACCTTCTGATCTGGGGCGTGTTATTGGTGATTGCCATTGCTTTAAATACATCCGTTTTGTCTGAGTTAGTGATTGATCAATCTACCGGTGAAACGTTGGGCTTGTGGTTGAGTAATAAGTTCACTTCTATGATTCATAACTACACCCTGATCATTCTCGGTGTAGTGGTTGTTGGAATGGGAATTGCCCTCTACTTTACCCGTCATCGTTGGATGAAAGTGAAATTCTTTGCTAAAATCGGACATCTGTTCAAAGGCGTTTGGCAAGGATTGATCTCCATAAAAGATCTAGAAAATCCGCTTTTATTTATCTTTTACACTCTTTGTATCTGGACTGCCTTTTTCTTAGGATCCTATATCATTTTCTTTGCTTTTGATTTCTTGAGCGGACTTGGATTTACACCGGCGCTTTCCATTTTAGCATTCGGGTCCATTGCTTTTATGGTGGCTCAGGGAGGCTTGGGAGCTTATCCTTTGTTAGCTGCTGAGATATTTGTTTTGTATGGAGTGAACTATAATCAAGGTCTTGCAGCTGCCTGGATCGGATGGAGCGCACAAACCATTATGGTTTTGGTTCTGGGTTTTGCTTCATTGATTTTAGCTGCCTTTTTAAATAAAAAAAATAAAGTTCAAACCACTTAAATCATGAAAATACCTTTTCAAGATAAAGTAATGGCAATAGAGCAGTTTATCGCTTTGAAACCCTCTTTGAAAGGGAAAAAGATTGTATTTACCAATGGCTGTTTTGATATTCTTCATTTGGGACATGTGCAATATCTGGCTCAAGCTAAAGAATTGGGGGATCTTTTAGTGATCGGATTAAATTCTGACCTTTCTGTGAAAAGATTAAAAGGGGAAACGCGTCCTGTTAATCCTGAACATGCCAGAGCCCTTGTGCTTGCCGCACTTCAGTTTGTTGACTTTGTAATTCTTTTTGAAGAGGACACCCCTTTTGAATTGATTCAACAAATAATCCCCGATGTTTTAGTTAAAGGGGGAGACTATAATAAAGATCAAATAGTTGGCGCAGATATAGTTACATCTAACGGTGGCGAAGTTGTTGTTCTGGATTTCGTCGATGGATTCTCTACTACTCAAATCATTAATCAATGCAACAATTAATATGACTCAAAGATTCCTTCTAATCCTTTTGTTACTTGGAATTTTCCGAATCAGCTCAGCTCAAATCGGATCGATCGATATTGATGATCAATCTCAAAATAGAGCATTACTGGAAACCAAAATCTATCAACTGCCTGATTTTGAAAAAATCGATTTTGCCGAAACTCAACTTATTGAAGAAAACTTTCAAATTCCAGCTTTCCATATCTACAATGAACTTTGGGATACTGTTCATATCAGATCAACATCGATCGTAATCCCCTTCTATCAAAATTCACTCAAAATCAGATTACTTGAGAATAACAACAACCCTTTTGCATTTCCTTGTTCCGGAAGTATGATTCTAGATTATGGACTTTTGAAAAAGGAGTTTCATTCAGGAATCGATTTTTTGGAAACAGATGGATCTCCCATCGTTTCCTGCTTTGATGGAGTAGTCAGATTGGCCAGATATTACCGAGATTACGGAAAAGTGGTCGTGATCCGTCATTATAACGGCTTAGAAACCGTCTATGCCCATCTGAAAGAGATCAGTGTGGTGCCCGGCCAGATCGTTAAAGCAGGTGATCTTATTGGCAATGCGGGAAATACAGGAAATGCTATCGATCCAACCCTCCATTTTGAAATTCGCTTATTCAATGAATTAATCAATCCAAATAAAGTGATTGATTTTGTGAATAGAAAATTGATGGAAAATTTGATCGAATTAACCCTTACCGACTTCAACATCACCCCTTTAATTGCCTCAGATTCGATTCAGATGAATCCTGTTAAAGTGTACGAACCATTACCCGAAAAATCTAAAGAAGCACCACAGTTTCATATTGTAAAAAGTGGGGATACTTTAAATAAAATTGCCCGACTCTACAACACCACTACCGATGCTCTGATTAAACTGAATAACTTAAAAGGGGATGGAAGCAATTTGCAATTAGATCAAAAAATTAGAATTAAATAACTCAAAAACATTTTCAAAATGGAAGAAACCAAATATATTAGACCAAGCTGGGATGAGTATTTTATGGAGATTGCCCATACTGTAAGCAAAAGAGCTACTTGCGATCGCGGAAGAAGCGGTTGTGTGATCGTTCGGGATCGTCAGATATTAGTGACCGGATATGTTGGATCTCCCATTGGGATGCCCCATTGTGATGAGGTGGGTCACCAAATGAAACAAACTATACATGAAGATGGAACAATAACTAACCATTGTGTCAGAACCGTTCATGCAGAACAAAATGCGATTTGTCAGGCGGCTAAGTTGGGAATAGCTTTACAAAACAGTACCCTTTATTGCAGAATGACCCCGTGCCGTGTTTGCGCCATGTTGATCATCAACTGCGGCATCTCCAGAGTGGTATGTGAAAAGAAATACCATGCCGGAGGGGAATCGGAAGAGATGTTTAAAGCTGCCGGCGTAAAACTGGAGTTTTTTTCTGAAGAAACACTACAATATACAAAACAGTAAACTATGAATTGGCTAGAAGCATTAATACTCGGAATCATTCAAGGAATCGCCGAGTTTCTCCCCATCAGCAGCAGCGGTCACTTAGTGATTGGTCGCGAATTATTAGGCCTTGGCGCCACGGATAACATCGTTTTTGAAACCGTTGTTCATTGTGGAACCGTATTAAGCACAATCACTATCTTGAGAAAAGATATCATCCAACTTTTTATCAAACTGTTCAAATTTGAATGGAATGAGGAGACTCAATATATCGCAAAAATATTCCTTTCCATGCTTCCTGTGATGGTAGTGGGGTTCTTCTTTAAAGATCAGGTGGAAACTCTTTTTGGTGAAGGGATCTTATTGGTGGGTATTATGTTACTGGTAACTGCAACCTTATTGGCTCTAACCCATTTTGTGAAATTTAAACAACGGAAAAATGTGGGCTGGGGCTCCTCATTCATCATTGGAGTAGCTCAAGCAGTAGCTGTTCTTCCGGGATTGTCCAGATCAGGTTCCACTATTGCAACCGGATTATTATTGGGCGTTAAAAAAGAGGAAGTAGCAAAATTCTCCTTTTTAATGGTCTTGATACCCATTTTAGGAGAAACATTTTTAGGTGTTATAGGTGGCGATTTTTCAGCGGCAGCTTCAGGTATCCCAACACTCTCCTTGATTATCGGGTTCTTAGCGTCTTATATTGTAGGATGTTTTGCGTGTAAATGGATGATCGAACTCGTTAAACGAACCAACCTCATCTGGTTTGCTGTATACTGCACAATAGCAGGTATTGTTGCCATTATCACCGCAATTTTGTAATATGGAACTAAACCGACCCGAAAACAGAAATGTACACAAAACCAGATTTACATTTCCAGAAATCAACATAAACCCGGAAGGAGCCATTTTAGCTTTCGATAAACCCTACAGATGCACCTCTTTTGATATCGTTGCCAAGCTAAAAAACTATATCAAAAGGGAAATGAAACTCAAAATGAAAGTGGGACACGCCGGCACTTTAGATCCTTTAGCGACAGGTTTAATGATTGTTTGCGT
>DAONEU010000052.1:10523-12328 GCA_035403245.1 Bacteroidales bacterium
TTTTTGATATCCGGAGAGGAAATGTAATCCATTTGAATCTCAAAAGAACCATCACGATGGTGTTTTCTGTAAGCTGAAACAAAAGCATTTTCTGCCTTGTCAAAATAGTTCAATAGTCCTTGGTGTAATGGAAGTCCTGCCCTTAAAATAGTGGCTAAAACCGGTTGGTTTTGAAGCAGATCCATAGGAAGTTCCCCTAGCGGAGTGGTTATATTTTTGGTATTATAGGACATGGTTTTGCTGATTTCGTAGGCAAATATTTCACCAATTCGTTCCATGTTTCTACGAAATCTCATACTATCTTTTTGATCATCAACACTTCTAATTTCAGCAATGTATTGATTAAAAAGTGAGTTTGTTGCACCTAAATTTTTTACCGTAACCATCTTGACAAATATTTTTGTAAAAATACTATTTTTTCATCATTTTATACCATTTAATAAATGGATTTAATAATGGATTATATTGTTTTAAATACGGATAAGTATATGGAGTTGCACCAAATCCTGAATAGAAACGGGCCACATTGGGATCATTGGATCCGTTAAAATCGAGAATAAGTGGCGTATTGGCATTTTTTTGGAGATACTGATCTATCAGATAAAACATCGCTTTATACTCCGCCCGTGCATTGTCTCTACCTGAAAACCAGAACCAGGATCTGGTTTGATCCTTCAGAAATATGGCTCCAGCTAAAAGTTGATTATTCTGATTATAAACAGCCCACTTTTCTATATTACCCATTCTTTCAGCATAATCCACCAAATTTTTAAGGGTTTCATAGTGTGTGTCGGCAATTGTTTTGCCAATTTTTTTACCTCTGTTCTGCTTAAATAAATGGATGATCTCATCTATTTCAACTGTATCATAAACAACCAGGTTGTGTTTGTTGGAGGATTTCACATTTCGCTTGGTATTTTCAGAATATCCGGACCAGATCCCTTGATAATCCTGATTTAAATTCAATTCAAAAGAGCAGAACTCTGTTTGATCAGAAAGTGGAATATATCTGTTTAATATAAGTTCAACCAATTGAAACTTCTTGGGGATATGGGAAAAAGCGGTTTGAATCTTCTCATTTGAAAGTGTCGTACCAGAGAACAATCCTAATCTGGATATAAAAGGTGGCGAATAGATATAATACACGCCCCACTTTTTACGATAAGGAAGCGGGATAACCCATTGATAATCATCAGCAATCAATGCACCCCAGGTTGAAGCACTTAAAGTAAGAAAATCATAAGAAGCAAAAATAGTTGAACCCTGTGAGGCGAATATCAAGTCGTCCCATTTTTTTGGATCAATATTTTTAGCTTCAACAAATTGGATCATTTGGATTTGGGGATATAATTTTTATAGGCACCGGTCATGATGTTTTGAAGCCATTGTTCATTTGACAAATACCAATCCACAGTGGCGTCAAACCCTTCGGTGAACTTCACTTTAGGTTCCCAGCCGAGCTCCATTTTCAATTTGGTTGCATCAATAGCATATCTGAGATCGTGCCCAGCTCTATCAGTAACATAAGAGATCAAAGCTAAGGAAGTCCCTTCAGGACGACCCAGTTTTTGGTCCATAATTTGGATCAATTGTTTGATTAAATCAATATTTTTCCATTCATTATTTCCTCCGATATTGTAGGTTTGTCCAACAACAGCTTTGTGAAAAATAAGGTCAATGGCGGCTGCATGATCTTCCACATAGAGCCAATCTCTCACATTGATCCCTTTTCCATAAACAGGAAGGGGGATGTTGTTTTTAATATTATGGATAAAGAGGGGAATCAACTTTTCGGGGAATTGGTT
>DAONEU010000053.1:0-12286 GCA_035403245.1 Bacteroidales bacterium
GGATTCTGTTTGATGTTGTAAAATGCGCACCATTCCCTGAAGTCGTACTTCGTTTTTTCGGATTTTCTCATCCGTTTTTTTGCTTTCAGAAATATCGGTGCATAAATATGCAAATTGATTGTTGGCAGGTTTAAATGCAGAAACTTTAAAAAACTTATCTAATGAAGGTGCATAATATTCAAAATTAATAGGTTCACCAGAGTCGGATACTTTCCCATACTTTTCAATCCAACTTTGGTCTAGATTTGGAAATAATTCTAATGCTGTTTTCCCTATTAGATTTGAAGCTTTTACTCCGGTCATTATTTCGTATGCTTCATTTACATCAAGAAATTTATAATCTATTGGATTTCCATTATCATCAAAAATCATTTCGTGCAATGCAAAACCATCTATCATATTATCAAAGAGAGTTTTATACTTTTTTTCACTGATTTTCAATGCATCTTCAATCGTTTGTTTTCTAATAAAACTAGTTACTTGTTGAATAAAAGATGTAACTAAATTTTTATTAATTGGTCTCGTTTTTTTATTGGTAATAATTGTAATATTTCCATAAATTTGATCTTCTTGTTGGAAAGATATACAGAAAATTTTATCAATGTTTACAAGTTTCACTAAAGCTTTGCCAACAGATTCAGTAATTTTATTATTAAAAAGTGCAGGTAAATGCAACTCAATTTCTGTTAAATCACCGGAGATAATATTATGATAATACTGTGATTTAATTTCACCTTCGAGGTTCATTACATCTATTCCGAACAGGTTTGAAATTTGAGTATATGTATCACTGATTCCTTCTACATGTATAAGTTTCCATTTATTGATATCCAGATTAAAACCTGCAACACAAATAATGGCATTCTGATCTAAAAGGTGATAGAGTTTATGAGCAGTATATTCATATACTTCCTTAATAGAGGTTAAGTGCATTAATTCAGAAGTAGTTTGATATAGGAATTGGTTTTCCAATTCTTTTACTTTCATCTCATTTTCACTTTGCACTCTTTTTTCAAATTCAATTTTAAGATTATCAAAAAGAAATTTAGTAGTTTCGTTTTGCTGTTGGAGTTCTTTTGTTTTTTCATCAACTAGTTGTTGTAATCTCTCATTTTCATTTTTCCTGTCTGTAGCAGCTTTTTTAATTTTTGCCATGGCGCGTATTTGTGCCACTAGTTCGATCTCGTCAATTGGTTTAGAAATAAAAGCATCAGCACCCACTTCAAGTGCTTTCACTTTGTTTTCCGGGTCATTTCGCAAAGCAGTAACAAAGACAACCGGAATATCTCTAGTTAAAGGTTCTTTTTTTAATAATTTACAAACTTTATAACCATCCATTCCGGGCATTAAAATATCCAACAAGATCATATCAGGATCCTCTTTCTTGGCAATTTCGATGGCATCGTTACCATTTAAAGCAGAAAAAATCTTAGCAGATGAAAAAGTTTCTCGAATAAGTGCACTTAATGTTATCAGATTATCCTGAACATCATCAACAATTAATACTTTAATATTTTTATAATCCATATATGTTTCTTTATAGTAAATTAAAATTGTATGTTCTATTCATTTTCTAAGAATTTAACGATTGGTCATTTGGAGTTTATACATCAGATTTTTTTGAAATAGAATAATGATTACCATCAAATTGAATAGGAAGAATAATGGAAAAAAGGGACCCTTTATTTTCTTCACTCTCAACTTTAATCGATCCACCTAAAAGTTCAGCATATTTTTTTGCTATAGATAATCCTAATCCTGTTCCACCATATTTTCTGGCTGTACCCGAATCAGCTTGTCTAAATTCATCGAAAATGTGATCTAAGTGTTCTTTTTTAATTCCAATTCCTGTATCTTGAATTTTAAGCTGTATAAAATGATTTTCTTGAGATAAGGATATTGAAATTTTTCCTTTTTCAGTAAATTTGACAGCATTCCCAATGATATTTTGAACAATATGTTTCACTTTGTTAATGTCCGATCTCATTTCTACATGACAATCCCCTTTTGCCAAATCCAGCTCCAGGTTTTTCTCCATGATTTGAGGTTTAATCAGCTCTATAATATCATTAACACAATTACATAAATTGAAGTTAGAAATCTCAATTTCTTCTCGTCCCGCTTCAATTCTTGAAATATCTAAAATGTCATTGATCATGGTTAAAAGATGTTTTCCATTTCGCTGAATGACATCCAAATAGCTGAACTCTTCTTCAGAAATTTGATCTTTTAATTTTCTACTTAACACGCCTGATAATGCAATTACAGAATTAAGGGGTGTCCTTAATTCATGACTCATATTAGACAAGAATGAAGTTTTTAGTTTATTGACTTCATTTAATTTTTCCTTTTGAATCTCTAATTCTTGGTTTTGATGAGCCAATTCAATAGATTTTTCATTTAATATCTCTTTTTGAACTTCTAATTGATTGTTGAGTTTGGTAAGATTGTCTTTTTCATTTTGAAGTTCTTGAGAAAAATGGATAATTTTTCTGTAAGCTAAAACGCCTTCAATTCTAGCAGAATAGGTATGATATATTTTTTCGATAAATTGAATCGATGATTTTGAATATTGATGAATTGTTGCTAATGAAATCAACGCGATCACTTCAGAATAGTTAACAATAGGTATCACAACAATTTCATTCACAAAATATTCACTATATAATGTAGAAAATTTGATATCAGTTTTACCAACCAAATTTTTTAGATATTCAATTTTTTGTGAAACTAGAGTAATTCCAAACTCCCCTTCTAAATCTTGTATGGAATAATAATCTTTATTACGTTTATTCGTTCCTATCGAATAGTAATGACGAAATCCCTCTTTACTTTCATTTAATAAGTAAACACTCCCAATTTGAGAATCGGTGTTTTCCATTAAATTTTGAAGGGTTAATTTAAAAAACTCCTTAGCATCATCTTTTATGATCATATCATTTGAAAAAATCGAAATTTTTTCATTCAAGTCTTTATTTTGTTTAATATTTTCAGCAAGATTGTTAAATGCTTTGGATAATTTTCCAATTTCATTTTCAGATTGATATTGATTTCTCATATTATAATTTCCTTTAGTAAAGGAAATCGTTGATACTGTCAGCTTTTTTATTGGATTTCTGATATAATTAATAAAAAGTATATAAATTAAGCAGGTAACTAATAAGGCAAAACTAATAAAAATAATCAATTGCAAAGTCAAATCTTTAAGTAATAATTTAGAGTTTTTATAAATTTCATCTCCTTTATTTTTAGCAAATTGATCGATCATATTAATTTTTCGCATCATGATCTCTCTTAATTGTCCGACCTCACCTTCAGAATTAACACTTACTTTTATAGAAACGATATCCCCAAGATAAGCTAATTTTGTATTTTTATTTCTTTCAATTTTCCATTTCGTATAGGCAGCAAAAGCATCATCAACATCAGATTTTGGACCTAAGTAGTTCATTTTAATTTTTTCAAACATCTCTTCAGCTTCAAAAGTTGCAATTTCCATATCTGAAACTGCTTTTTCTCTTTCTTTATCATTAACAGCCAGCATTAAATCCCGAGTAGCAATTCTCATTTTTTGAATATTGGAGTTTAAAATCCCAACGGCTCTTCTTACTTGTAAAGGATGTTCATATAATAATCTTGTTTGTTCATGAATTCTTTTGGTTTGATTTTGTGAAACCAGACCAACCGTAATAAATAATCCAATAATTATAATTATTCCAATTAAAATTTGGTGGCCAATTTTTACATTTTTAAGTTTCATAACAACCGATTTTGATTGCAAATATACAAAACTATTCAATATAACAAAATAACTTAATTATTTCATTAATATATAGAGAGAGAAAAAGATGCAAACTTACAAAAAGTCAAACTATACTTTTTCGAGAAAAAATTGTATTTTTGTAAACGAATACAAATATTATAAATAATAATTCAATGCCTCTTAAATTAGCTATAGTGATCCTCAACTGGAATGGCAAAAAGTATTTGTCACAGTTTTTACCCAACTTATTAATGACCTGTTCGAGAGATGCTAGAGTAATCATTGCTGACAATAATTCAACTGATGGATCCGTTTCCTATATTAAAGAGAACTTTCCCACTTTAACAGTTATTGAAAACGGCTCAAATGGAGGATTCTCTAAGGGATACAACGATGCTTTAAAACAAATCAACGCGAAATACTACTGTTTATTAAATTCAGATATTGAAGTAACTAAAAATTGGATTGAACCTGTCGTAGAAATGTTAGATAAAGATCCAACCATTGCAGCTGTTCAACCAAAAATTCGTTCATATCATGAACCCGAAATGTTTGAATATGCGGGTGCTTCCGGTGGTTTTCTAGATTTTTTAGGATATCCTTTCTGTAGAGGTAGAGTATTTGATCATTTAGAAAAAGATGAGGGACAGTACGATGAGCCCATACAGGTTTTTTGGGCAACAGGAGCAGCTTTGTTTGTAAGAAGTAATGTTTATCACCAATTAGGTGGTTTGGATGAAGATTTTTTTGCTCACATGGAAGAGATCGATTTTTGCTGGAGAATCAACAATGCAGGTTTTAAAGTGATGATTCAACCCAAATCTGAAGTTTATCATGTTGGAGGGGGTACATTACCCAAAAACAATTCATTTAAAACATATTTAAATTTTAGAAATAATCTTTTTCTTCTGTTAAAAAACCTCCCCTATTATCGGCTATTGATCACTTTCATCTTACGGTTTTTTATGGATCAATTAGCAGCTTTTGTATTCTTATCAAAAGGGGAAAAAGAGAATTTTAAAGCAGTATATAAAGCCATTTTCCATTTTATGAAAAGTTATTGGAAAATGAGAAAAAAAAGAAGCTCAAACACAAAATTAGGGTATCAATTAACCTATAAAAAATCGATTGTTTATCAACATTACTTAAAAGGTAAACAAATTTTTAACGGAAAGGATTTATTATAACTTTAAAAATGAATACTTTAAAAAATCATATATTTCTATTTTTTCAGAAACATCAAAGAGTAATCGTTTTACTTTTTATTTTTTTACTCCTGTTTATAGGTGGAATAAGGCATAATCCTTTACACTCTTTTGTAATTTCGTTCTTCAATTTATTGTGGTTGATTTTTTGCTATACCGTTTTTACTGAAGTGCTAAAAGTGAGAACTTTATCTCAAAGGATGAGTTTTATACAACCTATCATGTATTTCATTCTGATTTTTACTTTAGTTTTTGTATATACCAAATTTGAACTTTATGTTTATAAGCATTTTTTCAAATATGTACCAACCCAAAAAATCTATTGGGTTTTCCCGATGATTAAAAATTTGATCCTGGTTTTTGCAACTTTTATTACATCTCTAATTGTTTATACCAACAATCAACAAAAGAAAGCAGAAAAGTTACTGGCTGAAAATCAAAACATGGAACTGAAACTTTTACGCGCACAAATCAACCCCCATTTTCTTTTTAATGCATTGAATAACATTTATTCCCTTATTTATTCTAAAAATGAAAAAGCGGGAGATGCTGTATTATATGTATCTGAACTTTTGAGGTATGTAATCGATGATGCCAATTCAGAGAAAGTGCCTTTAAGCAAAGAACTCAAATATATTGATAATTTCATCAATTTGTGGAAAGTAAGAATTGGAGATACTCTTAACTTAACTTTTGATCACAGTATTGACAATACTGAAGTAAAGATTCCACCCATGATCCTTCAGCCAATTATTGAGAACTGTTTCATATACAGCGATATAGAGTCAAATAAGGATGGATATATTAAGATAGAGTTAAAATTAGAAAATAACACATTGACTCTCTATACTGAAAATACTACTTCTGAGAAAAAGGAATCGAGGGAAAAGAAAGTGTCAGGGATTGGATTATCTAATGTAGAGCAAAGATTAAATTTGTATTATGGAGAATCTCATTATATTCTTAACATTGAAGATCATGAAACAATCTATAAATTAAATCTTACAATACATTTAAAATGAATAAGTACTCAATTATAATAGTTGATGATGAACATTTAGCCAGAAAACTACTTCAAGACTTTATCAGTCAAATTCCAGAATTAGAAATTCAGGGTATTTTTTCGAGTGGCGCTGATGCATTAACATTTTTAGAAGAACATCAGATTGACATTTTACTTACAGATATTCAGATGCCAACCTTGTCAGGTATCGATTTTGTCAAAAAATGTAAACGTCCCAATACCATCATTTTTACTACTGCTTATTCCAATTATGCCATTGATGGTTTTGATTTGAATATTACTGATTATCTTCTAAAGCCGATCTCATTTGCTCGTTTTGAGCAAGCCATCGTTAAGGCAATAGAATATATTAAACTACTGAAAAGTCAAAATGCTCAAAAACTAGAATTGAATGTTTCTACTAAAGACTATATAACCATAAGGGCGGATTACAAGATATACAAGATCAAATACAGCCATATTTACTACATAGAGGGGCATTCTGAATATGTTAAATTTTACACTAAAGATAAAAATATCACAGCCTATTATACATTAAAAAAACTTGAAGTTGAATTACCTAATGACAAATTTTTGAGGGTACATAAGTCCTATATTGTCGCCACCGATTTAATAGAAGCGATTGAAAGTGAGTTCGTTGTCATTCCCGAAAAGCGTATTCCGATCGGGCTAAGGTATAAGGAGGATGTGATGAAATACTTTGAGAGATAAGAGTGAAGTTTTATTGATTTATCAATTTTTTACACATCGAACATTACATGTTCCTTTTGGATTCATAGAATTATATATTGGAGTTGCTGAATTAGAATTTATGGTGTAATAGCCATAATTACCTCCCACCACATGAATACTACCAGTCCATAAGCTTCCAAGGTAGCCAATACTAAGAAATCCGTAATCGTTTTTAGTTCCACAAGGCAATAAACTAAAGCCTGAATTGTTTCGTATTTCTTGGTATTTTACATTTCCTGGTGCAATGATTGAACTAGAATTTAGCCATAAACCTCCAATGGATTGCGGTTGAGAGGATACTAAAGATTTTACAATTTGGTTATCCGTTGTCAATCCTGAGCAGGCATACCCATTGATTTTTAGATATTTAAATAGCGTATCAAATTCTGCTTTTGAAGGTAAATGCCATCCAATTGGACAAATTCCTTGATTTGTAATAGGAACAAAAGTATCAGATATATAGCCATTTTTAGCAGCAATTCCATTATATAAAACGCCATATAGACTGTAATTAATTGAATTTTTTGCATCAATTACGGATGACCCATCATATTCTGTGACATAAAATCGGGCAGAATCACTGCTATTAATATTCCCAAAATATACTTCAGGAAGATATCTAAGATTTTCTCTCATCCAACATTGATTTCCAATTTGAATGGTTCTATATGAATTACTATCTCTTAAATCGTAAAATGATGGTAAATTAGGGCAAGGAGGATTCCATAATGTTGAAAAAACAGTATCCGCAGAATAAGAAATGGAATCAACATCATGTACAAAAAATCGTAAATTGTATTTTTGTTTTTGCACTAATCCATTTAAATCCATACTAATAGTATCGGAATTGATATAAATAGTATTCCAAGTTATACTATCAACTTGTTTGTATTGAAATCCTTTTTCAATTACTGCTGAGCTTCCTGAATTAATGACTGCATTTATTTTTATAGAATTAATCTCTTTATTTGAAAAAATAATGTCCGAAAATGAAGGAGGTAAAGGTGGTGTTGAAAATGTTATGGTATCTGAATTTAAAGTATCTCGATCTGTTCTCATTTCAACAATCATTTGGTATGAAATATCCGGTTGTAATGAAGTAACAAAGATATATTGACTAATTGGATCATAAGTTTGAATTATTGGCCATTGATCACTGTTTAAAGGTTTTACTTTTATGCAATAATTTATCAAATAATCATTTCCTGGAATTATTGAGGTTGTAATAGCAATTTGATTATATGTTATTTCTACAAAATTTATATTAATAATTGTATTAATATTTTTCAAACATCTGGCATACCATCCATTTTCAGGATTGGTAGTAATTTTCTTTAATGAATCACACTCAAAATATAAATTTACTGCTTTATACGTTGTATCTGTTGGAATATTAGCAATCCAATAGCCAGAAACTGAATCTTTGCCTTTAAAACAACTATTTTGATAGTAACCAGAAGGGAGAAAATTGAAAAATGAAACATTCCTAAAATTTGGAAAATCTGTATTACCAGGTGCACCTATATTCTGAGAATTAGCCCACATACCACCATTTGAAATTGCATTAGATCCAGACAATGATTTTGCAATTTTATTCCCAAAAAATTGTTGATTATAGTTATATCCATTTTTAACAAGCTGATCCTTTAATGAATCCCATTCATTAATTTTGGGTATATGCCATCCTTCAGGACAAGCATCTTTGATTGATTTATAATTATATAAAGCACCAAATTTGATATAAGAGGAATCCTGTTGAGCTAAAGCCAGATTATTTTGATTAAATCCATAAACATAATATCTTAAATCCATATTTGAAATGGAATCCGGATGATAAACTGTTGGTAAATATCTTAAATTTTCACGAGTCCAACATTGGTTTCCAATTTTCACTGTACTATATATTGTATTATCTCTTGAATCAATTAAAAATGGTGCTTCAGGACAAGGATTTAATCCTAAAGTTTGAAATTGAAATATGGATGAATAAGTGGAATCGTTATTTGTAAATGCAAATATGAAATATTCATAAGTCATACTTGTATCTAACCCATTGATTATTTCACTTATAGAATCATTACTAAGATAAATTGTATTCCATATAGTTTCATTCAATGCTTTAATTTTAATCCCTTTTGTTAATATGGAATCAATTCCTGAAATTATTTGTCCATTTATTGTTACTTGATCAATTAAGATATTGGAAACATTTATGTTTTTAATAATTGGACTTGCTTGCTTAACACAACGCAAAGACGCCCCTGTTTTTGAATCCATTGTCACCATAGATGTAATAAAAGATGGGTCTATATAACTTATTTGACAACCATTGGCATAAGTTTGAATGGCATTCGAAGAACTCCAGAATACGGTTCCATAATTATATGAAGAAAAAGTATGATAATTTAGAAATCCTCCCGGTAAAAAGGTCATTCCGGTGAGATTTCTTTTATAGTAATATGTAGTATCTCCTGCAGAACAATTACTATTAACATCTCCCCACAATCCACCTTGTGAAACAGGAGCAGATCCACTTAATGCTTTTGCTACGCTACCAGAACCACAAATTGAAATATAGTATGAAGTATCTTGAGTTAGAAAATTTCGAAGTTTAGACCATTCCGACAAACTTGGAACTTGCCATCCTGGAGGACAAGCACCTTGTACAATACTTGGTGTCTGATTATAGGATTGTTCACCGTTCATTGTTGCAGGCCAATTATAAAGCACACCTGTTGTTTGGTACTCTAATGTATTTTTAGCATTAGTTACATTGGTATCATTATAATTATAAACATAGTAATATGGAACTGTATTTGAGATGGTTGAAGAAGAAGCTACAGATGGAAGATATCTCAGGTTTTCTTTTAGCCAGCAAGTGTTATTAATGAAAACGGTATTGTAGATATTTCCATCTCTGGGATCTGTATATGTTTGCAAACCTGGACAAGGTGTTGTTTTTGTTGTTACAAAATGTTGAATTGGACTATATATTGTGTCATTTCCACACACTAACACTAATTGTAACATATAAGAATGATTAGTAACTAAATTATAAAGTGAGTCCATATTTTGGTAACCGACATGATAAGAATAGTTCCAATTTAAACTATCAACATCTTTATATCTAAACCAATAATAAAAGTTTGGAATTGTACCTGGTGTAACCGAAGTTTTAATTATTGCTGAATTATAATTTACAAAAAACACATACGGAATTTTTGGTACTGGAAGTATATATTCTGTCATAAACGCTATTGTATCACCATATAAAGTGTCATTTATTGATTTCGCAAATGCAAAAAAATGGTAAGTTGTATTAGAATCGAGATTTAATATCTCACGGGAAAATTGTTCATTTGGAATGATTTCAATATTCCATGTAGAATCGATAACTTTTTTCCAATAAAAACCCTTTTGAATGATAGGTACAGGTCCAACAATTAATCTTCCATTTAAAGTAGCTTTATTATGCAAAAGTCCAGTTACCGAATCAGTATATACTTGTAATCTTTCGCTAATACATCTGACTGAAAGCCCATTATCTTTTAACATTAAGATATTATTGAGTGCAATATTATCATAACTAATATATTTTGAAACACTTAGATTTTCACTTGAATCTGAATTACTCCAAAAAAAGGTTTGCATATTCACATTTGAAAATTGAGATGCATTTAAATAGCCAGCGGGTATACCGGAAAAACCGGATAAATTTCTTTTTAATTCAAAAGTAAAATCGCCGGGCGTTCCTGGAATTAAACTATTAGACCACAATCCGTTTTGTTGTTGTGGCATTGAACCTGATAATGCCTTAGCTATTTTATTATCATTCGTAGATTCATCATAATTATACAGATTGCTTATGAGATAAAATTGGAGTGAATCCCAATCATCATTATTTGGTAGCCTCCAACCTTTCGGACAAACTTGTGTAGCAGCCTTCCAATTATACAATACTCCATAAAGTTGATAATTAAGTGATAAATAAGCATCTAAAATACTATTTCCTAAATAGTCATATACATAATACCTAGGTTCAGAAGTTGACGTTGAATTGGGTTGATAAATGGCCGGTAAATATCTTAAATTCTCTCTTAACCAACATTGATTACCAATTTTGACAGTTCTATAAACCATCTGATCTCTTAAATCAGTAAAAAATGGGATACCTGAACAAAAGGCGATCAAAGGTTGATGAATGGTCTCGAAATTATTAAAACTTAAACTATCAATTGCTGTCACTTGATATTTAGATAGAACAAATGGTCCAGACCAGAGAAAAATTGAATCTTCGGTAGTTTGAGAACCCTGATGAAATGTCAAACTATCTATGTCATTTAAAGGATAGAAATCTACCGTTTCTGAAATATGAATAAACAAAGTATCATTTTGTGCAAATGTAACAATATCAAACATTTGTATTAAAATAAACGTACAAATTATTTGGAATGTACAACGAAAAGTTATCGTTTTATTTTTCATAAATTGAACTCTTTAATGAGATATTAAGGAATATAAAAATTAAAAAATATCTCTGTTACTAATCAACTACAAAAATAATTTTTTTTTTGAATAAATAAATAAAATAATTTATTATTTTTGTCGCAGATAAATAATATAAATTTAATCCCTTAACACAATGAAAAAAAATTATTTAAAAGCATTTCTTCTTTTGGCTTTAAGCTGTTTTACAGTTGCTTGTACTGATGATCCTGATGACATAAACAATACACCAACCGTTCCAACCAGTTATTTGAAATATGATGGAAAGTATTTTGAATTAACTAAAGGTTTTTTTTATAATTCAGATAGCTATTTTAACTCTTATGATGTAGAATTAACCGGACCAAATGTAAGTTATAACTCATGGATGGAAGAACTAATGGGTGTTGATCAGGGAGTACATATTAGTCTAACTTTATCTGAAAATTCAATCTCTTTACCTGCATTTAACTTCCCGACTTCAGGAGAAATAATTGAAGAAAACGAGTATTCTTATATAAGATTTGACACCAATTTTAGTTTTACATCTTCTAATTATATGCCTTATATTGACTTAAAAAATGACACTATTCGTGTTAGTAAAACTGGAAATATATATAACATATTATACAAAGGATTTGATCAAGAAGATAATCCTTTTGAAATCAAATATAAAGGCACTTTAGATCTTGTAACAATGTTTAAATGATTCATTTTTAATAAAATATAAAGGATTCCATTAAAGAATAAGATTAATAAAAACAAAAAGCTCGTAATGTTTCATCACGAGCTTTTTTTGTTTTGCGGAGAGAGCGAGATTCGAACTCGCGGAAGGGTTACCCCTTCGACAGTTTAGCAAACTGTTGGTTTCAGCCGCTCACCCATCTCTCCGGGTCATTTGCTGAATTAAGGGTGCAAAAATACAAAAAATATCAATTCGCATGCTCTTTCAAAGAAAAAAAAATTGTGTTTCAAGAAAGTGCGGATAATATTTTTTTCATTTTCCTGGATATGTGATAATTAATAATGAATAATGAATAATGAATAATGAATAATGAATAATGAATAATGAATAAT
>DAONEU010000054.1:0-9158 GCA_035403245.1 Bacteroidales bacterium
ACATCTTGAAATTCTGAAGCAGAAACATCTTCAAATTCACTCGTGGCAGAAGCATCTTGAAATTCATCAGAAGAAACTTCGGTAAACTCATCTGTAGAAGCCTCTTTAAATTCATCTTTTCCGTCAGATTTTGGAATAGTGGCATTGCTCGCTTTACCATTGCAATTATCCTTAGAAGGACAGGCCCCACAGGATGTTTCTTCACAAGAGGAGGTTGCTGTATCTACAGGAGCACTAATTTCAGTTTTATTTTCTGTAGCTTGTTGAGGGTGAGCGATTTGATATTGTTTTACAGAAAAAAATACCAGAACAAATGTAAGGAAAGCGATCACGCTCCATTGAATAATTTTTCTAATCATGGTTGATTTTTTAAAAAGAATACAAAAATACAGAATTTTTTACAAATCGGAATTTTCATCCGGAATAGACTTTCCAATATTGAGCAACATACCAATAGCTGCACCGGAAACCACTAATGCGACCCCACCACGGCTGATAAAGGGGAGCGTCTGGCCCGTTGCGGGTATCAGACTGGAGTTTACCCCAATATGGATCAGGGCCTGCGCACAGAACCAAAAACCGATCCCAAAGGCCAGCAGTGTTCCGAATGCCCCTTCAGCATTCCGGGCAATTCGCATCGCCTGGTACAGAAGAGCTAAATACAGAAACAATACAAAAATACCTAATATAATTCCAAATTCTTCTACTAAAACGGAGAAAATGTAGTCATTGTCTTTTTCCGGTAATGATACCTTAACGATCCCTTGTCCAACACTACCGGGAAGCCAACCTGAACTTTCCATCGCAGCTTTGGAGAGAATAACTTGTTTGGCATAATCTTCCGGAACATCTTTTGCACTGCCAGTTGCCCATAAAGAGATCCGATTTTTCAATGTTTTTGTTCTACCTCCACCTGCAACAATCAATAAGGCTCCTGCAAGAATAAGTATTCCCGTGAAATAAATTAAATATTTGGTTTTTACTTTTCCAATAAATAATACAACGCTACAAGTAGCAAATAGGATTATTGCGGTAGATTGATTTGCTAAAAAGACCCCGCCACAAAACATCGCGATAATGCCAAAAAGAAAGAGTAGCTCATTCTTGGTCAATTCTTGTTCTTTGTTGATTCTGGCTGCTAAAAATTTAGCAATATAAAAAACGACTAAGAATCCAATGATATAAAATGTTTGCAAATTAATTCCGAAAAGGGAAATGGAACGATGGTCATCACCTCCAAAAAGGATAGTTGCAAAGAGCAAAATGGCAGCTATGAGCAATCCCAAGGGGGCTAATCCGGACAGAGTACGATAGCTTATTTTTGAAAAAAGGAACATCATGCCAAAGCTTATTCCCATGTAAATGAAGTGATTAACCCAGGCTCCATTAGTTGTTAGGATCAACAAAATGGAAAAAAGGGCAAGTACGATGGTAATGGCGACCACCACTTTACCTGTATAAAAATTTAATTTTGTACTCAATCCGGACATAATCGTAATTATTAAAGTTGAGCTACTGCATCTTTAAACTGATCTCCTCTTTCACGATAGGTTCTAAACATTCCGCCACTCACTACTCCCGGTGAAAATAGTACAACATCACCAGTTGTTCCCGAATAGAAAGCTGTTCTGGTTGCCTCTTCCAAATTCATGGAAAAATGAACCTCTTTTTTTAATGCGGTAAAAAAATCATAGATAGCAGTACTATAAACCCCTTGAATCACAATGATTTTTACTTTATCATGAACAAGTTCTAACAATTCTTCAGAAATATCTTCTAAATTATTGATGCTCATGATCCAGATAATGGGTTTATGCATACTTTCTAACGCAAACCATACAGAATTTGGATTTGTAGATCGGGAATCATTAATGAATTCAATCCCATCAATGGTTTTTACATTCTCTAATTTATGAGCTGAATTTTCAAAATCTCCTAGAGATTCAGCTAAACTTTCACTACGAATCTTGATTAATTTACTATTCAATGTAGCAGCCATGTCGCCGGTGCCACCAAATTTATCCAATACTTGAATGATTGATTTTCTTTGAGTTGCCATTTTTATCTTACTTTTAAGGTTGCTAATGTGATTACTACTAATAGAATTCCGATAATGATAAATCTTTGAACGATTTTAGCCTCATGAAATCCCTTTTTTTGATAATGATGATGAAGGGGAGCCATTAAAAAGATCCTTCTTCCTTCTCCATATTTTTTCTTGGTATATTTGAAATATCCCACTTGTAATACAACTGAAAATGACTGGATTACAAAAATTCCACATAGAATAGGAATCAATAATTCTTTCCGAATGATGATACATAAAACTGCGATAATTCCACCCAACGCTAAACTTCCGGTATCCCCCATGAAAACTTGAGCAGGATAACAGTTAAACCAGTAAAATCCGATACAAGCTCCTACCAAAGCAGATGTAAAAATTACAATTTCACTAATATTCGGAATATACATGATGTTCAGATAATCTGCAAATATGGTATTCCCTGATACGTAAGCCAAAATGGCAATTCCAATTGCGATTACGGCTGAGGTGCCTGCCGCCAGGCCATCTAACCCATCTGTCAGGTTAGCTCCATTCGAGACACTGGTAATGATGAAAATGATGATTGGAATCATAAACAAGAAAGTCCAATTACCCTCTTCATCTCCAAATAATTTGGAGAACCAGGCGTAATCAAATTCATTGTTTTTTACAAATGGAATGGTAGTTTTGGTGGAAGGTTCAGCTTTACTTGAACTATAAGCATTGTTGGTTTCAAAAACATTCTCAATCGCAAATGCACGTTCCTTATTAATCAGCACATTCTGAGGAGTAACCTTTTTTTCTTTAATAACAACATCAGGATGGAAACACAATACTACACCCACGATCAGACCTAATATTATCTGACCAATCAATTTCTTTTTACCTGAAATACCCTCTTTATTCTTTTTAAATACCTTCACATAATCGTCCCAGAATCCTAGAGCACCTAGCCAAATCGTAGTGAAAATCATTAAAATGATATAAATATTGTCAATTTTACACAACAAAAGCACGGGAATCAAAATGGCGGCAATGATGATTAATCCACCCATCGTCGGAGTTCCTTTTTTCTCCATTTGACCGGAAAGGCCTAAATCCCGAATACTCTCACCTATCTGTTTTCGTCTAAGTTGACGGATGATTCTTTTTCCAAAAATCATAGTGATGAAAAGTGACAATAAGATTGCAGCGGCTGCTCTAAAAGAGATGTAGTGAAACAACCCGGCTCCCGGAAAGTTAAACTTTTCTAACCAATCAAATAAATAATACAACATAACTTCTATTTTAATTGTTAAAATTGTTCTTTAATTCTTCAAAATCATCAAAATGGTGTTTCACCCCTTTGATCTCCTGATAAGTTTCATGCCCTTTTCCAGCAATTAGGAGCACTCCACCATCCTGTATCATCATACATCCGGTTTTGATAGCCTCTTTTCTGTTTTCAATAGTTAAAACATTTCTTTTAAAGGCAACAGGAACACCCACTTCCATTTGGTTAAGAATTTCGTAAGGATCTTCACTTCTGGGATTATCTGAAGTTAGAATTACTTTATTGCTGAATTGGCAGGCAGTTTCTGCCATGATGGGTCTTTTCAATGCATCTCTGTCACCACCACACCCTACGATTGTGATCACTTCCACACTGTTTTGAGTGATCTCTTTGATGGTAGAGAGAACATTTTTAAGAGCATCAGGAGTATGAGCATAATCTACAATTCCAATGGTGCCTTTATTATTTTTCAATACCTGAAATCTACCGGTGGCGCCCTCCATTTTACTCATTTTAGGGAGTAATTCTTCATCACTGACTCCTAATAATTTAGCTGTTCCATAGATTGCTAAAAGATTGTAAGCGTTAAACTTACCACACAACTTGAAATAAACTTCGGTATTATTAAAACAAGCTTGTAATCCTTCAAAACTATTGTCAATAATTCTCCCTTTAAAATCTGCACCGGTCATCAAACTGTAGGTAAAGATATGGCTTTGACTGTTTTGAACCATCACTTTTCCATTTTTGTCATCGATGTTAGTGAGGGCAAAAGACTCTTTAGGGAGTTGATCAAACAAAGTTTTTTTTGCAGCTATATAGTTGGCGAAAGTTTGGTGAAAATCGAGATGATCATGCGTAATATTGCTAAACAAAGCACCTGTAAAGTGAATCCCTTCGATACGATGTTGAACAATGGCATGGGAACTAACTTCCATGAAGCAATATTCACATCCACATTCTACCATCTCATTTAGCAATTCATTCAACCGAAGTGCATCGGGAGTTGTATGGGTTGCCGGAATAGCTCTGTTATTGATTTTATTCACAATGGTAGATAAAAGTCCGGTTGGATATCCTAAATCCATGAAAAGTTGATGCAATAAAGTCACGGTTGTTGTTTTCCCATTCGTGCCTGTGATACCCACCAATTTTAGTTTCTCAGATGGGTAATCATAAAATGCGGATGCAATAAGGCCTAAGGCAACTGCACTATTTTCCACTACGACCCAGGTTATTTCATGATTGTAATTTTCTGGAAGTGTTTCACAAACAACAGTTGTAGCCCCTTTTTCAATGGCTGATTGTATAAATTGATGTCCATCCGATTGTGTCCCTTTTTGAGCGATATACATGGTACTTCCCTCTGGATATCGTTCGATTTTTCTACTGTCAAATTGAATGTTAACAATTACAATATCTTCATTACCAAATAATTGGTATTTTTTTATTTTTGAAAGAATTTGTTTTAGTTTATTCACGGTTTGATTTATAAAAGTTAATGGTTTGGAGAGGAGAGAACATTTGAACAACAACAGGATTGGGGATTTTATCCCCCGGTACTCAGTGATAACAGAACATGATTTTTACCTTTCAGCGAAATTTGTTTTACAACACCTCTTCCCTCAATTTCCACTTTATACCCTAACTTGGTTAATTCAAAAAGAGCTTGAGAGGCATTCATGCCAATTAATTTGGAGAAAACATTATTTGCTGTAATAGTTTCATTATTTTGAGTATTTTTAAAAGGAGAAATTGGAGTAGTTTGCGGTTTTTGATACTCTTTAAGAGTAGAGAAATTTTCAATATTCATTATTTTTTGAGCAATATTGGAAAAAACATCAACGGCTTCACCACTCATTTTCGCGATATTGTAGAGATAAACAATAACTGTATATTTTGGATTGTCAGCAGGAAAATAGCCGCAGAAAGAGGCACTGTTTCTAGATTTTAAATAGGAGTTTGTGGTAGGATCCCAGATATCACGTGTTCCGGTTTTACCGGCAAACAGAGGAACAAATTGAGCATATCTTCGAGCAGTCCCATGAGGACCTGTTACTACAGCTTGTAAATATTTCTTAGCCCTTCTTACGGTTTCGGGAGAACAGATCTGTTCATTGATTACCTCAGTTTCAAATATTTGAGTTACTCCATCATTTCCGGAGATTGTCTTCACAAACAAAGGTCGTACCATTTTTCCATTGTTGGCGATGGCATTATAGAATGTCAATGTTTGTATTGGAGCCATTTTAAAACCGGCACCAAAACAAGTGGAATAGAAGGTATTCATATCCTTTGCATTCCTACGAATTGTGGGAGGGTTGATGTCTCCAAGTTGAGTATGTAAGGAGTCAATAATTCCAAATTTATCAAGCGTATTTAAATAACCTTTAAAGTTTCTGGGAAAAACACTAAAAACCATCGTTGCGGTACCTTCGTTGTAAGACCTTTGGAAGATTTCAATGGGGGCACCTTTTCTATGTAATGATCCTGCATCGTCACTATCATAACATTTATCAAACTTTCTACCTGAAAACTGATTTTTGATATCACAACCACAAAGATAATAGCTTTTGGTTGAGTCATCTGGGGTTTTTTCTAGATAAGTCAATAAAGAAGCTAACTTGAACGTGGATCCAGGTTCACACTCATGACGCAATGCATAGTTAAATTGCTCATTGTATTGATAATTGCCTTCTGTGCCGATACGTGTTAAATTTGAGATCGCTTTGATTTCGCCGGTTTTAGTTTCCATGACAACCACAGTACCCCATTCTGCATTGTTAACCAATAACTTATCCATTAAACATTGATATGCAATGTATTGTATATCAAGATTTAAAGTAGTTTGAATATTATATCCATCCGTAGCTTCAATTTTTCCATCCAAAGGAACTTTGATTTTACTGATCATCATAAACCTTCTGGATCCTTTCTCCCCGGCTAAATATTTATTGAATCTTTGTTCTAAACCGGTTTGAACATTACTTTGAAGATTGATGCTCCCTAATGTTCTTTTGGCCAATTCCCCATAAGGGTAGAACCGACGGTAATAAACAGGGAAAGAAACCACTTTGAGTTCTTTACTTCCAAAAACAGGCATCTTAAGAATAGCAGAGGTGTCATCGGAAGTGACACACTGTCTTTGACTGTTTCTATTTGATCTTAATATAGTTACATTTTTACCCTTCTTAATAGCTTCATTTAATCTGTCAGTATAATAGGCTTTGGAGTAATTGTATCTATCAGAGAACTGATTAAAAAGGGAAGTCGAAAGTTCATCAATTAATTGATTAATAGCTGAATAATCAGTAATTGCAATTACCCGATCTTTAGAACAATAGATGCTATCTCTTTTGACATCTTTTCTGATAAAGTTTAACTTGTAACCATCTAATACTAAATCAAATACAGAATAATTACTAACTAAAACTCTCCCCTGATCGTCATAGATTTCCCCTCTGATGGGTGAGATTTTATTCTCGAAAATAACGCAATTACAAGTAGAATCGATAACAACACCCTCTTTAGTAGCATCCACACAGTTTTTAAAATCATCTTCAAAAACAGAAAGATAGATGATTCTAAACACACATGCCAATCCAAATACAACAGCTAGTGAGTAGATGAAAAACAATCTTTTTCTAAATGTTTTTTTAATATCTTCAGACATGAATTTTAGTTATTTTTGGTATCGGATGTTTGAATTGTTATTTTATAGGTATTAGGGGTATTTTTCACAAATCCCATTAATTTTGCTTGTTCTTGAATGATAAAGAGTTGATCATAAGGGATGAATTGATTGTTTTGTTTCAACTCATTCAGGATTGTTTTATATTCAATCTCTTTTTGGTCAATTTTTAATTTTTTATTCTTAATACTCTTTTGATTAATGATGGCAACTAAAGAGAGTCCAAAAAAGAGTAGAATAAAAGGTAACATTTTTAAAGTAGTCTCTTTCAGTAAGAAATCACCACTTAAAAACTCACGAACAAACCCTGCACCTTTAGGGTTTTTCTTTTCATTGGTTTTTTTAACGGTTTGGCTACTATATTTCATGGTTTATAATTTCAATTTTTTCGGCAATTCTTAATTTGGCACTTCTGGCTCTAGGGTTTAGGGCAATCTCTACATCAGAAGGAATGAGCGCTTTTCGGGTAATCAATTTAAAAGGAGTTAGTGGATTCCCAAAAAAGTCTTTTTCCAATTTCCCTTCAATATTTCCTGTTTTGAAGAAGTTTTTAACCATTCGATCCTCTAATGAGTGATAGGATATAATGGCAATGTGACCACCCACTTTAAGAGCATCCACTGTTTGTTCTAAAAATTCCTGTAAAACAGTCATCTCATCATTTACTTCAATTCGAATAGCTTGAAAAACCTGAGATAAAGTTTTGTTTTCTTTTCCGAAAGGGAGGACAGGAGAGAGGATATCACAAAGTTGGCCTGTTGTTTCTATTGGTTTAGACTCTCTGGCTTTTTCGATAAGTGATGCCAGCTTGTGTGCATTATTCACTTCCCCAAAAGCGAAAAACATTTTGGCCAGTTTTTGAGCCGGATAAGTATTAATGACATCAGCTGCTGAAATACCACGTGATTTATTCATTCGCATATCGAGAAGGTCATCGAAACGGTGAGAAAAACCTCTTTCAGGAGTGTCAAATTGGTAGGAAGAAACGCCAAGGTCAGCGAGAATTCCATCAACTGGATATGCTTTATAGAATTGGAGAAATTTTTTAAGATATTTAAAATTGTAAGGGACAAATTGAAATCGAGGGTCATCAAGACTATTGTTTTGAGCATCTTCATCCTGGTCAAAGCCGAGGAGTCGACCTTCATTACTAAGGCGATTTAAGATTTCACGGGAATGACCGCCGCCACCAAAAGTAACATCTACGTAGGTCCCGTCAGGGTTCGATACCGCTCCGCTAACAGTTTCATTAAGTAATACAGGATTGTGGTACATAAATGATTAATTTTGAGATGGTTCTTGAGCGTTTTGTAAGTGGATTTTTGCATTGAGATCACCCAATTCATCCGGAGCCATTCCAAACTCTTTTTCATATTGTTCGTAATCCCAAACTTCGATTATTCCTGCAGAATAGATAAGTACAACCTCTTTGCCAAACTCATAGATATCTAAAAAAGTTTTTGGAATCACAATACGATCCTGAGAATCACATTCAATAAAACTGATATTTCTCAAGAAAGCATTTCGATACTTTTTGTTTTCTATAATATTGAAATCCAGTGTATTTAAGAATGCAATTTGTTTGCTATATTCCTTTTCAGTCCATAAAATGATGTGATGACCAAAACCATGAGATACCCAAAATGTCTTTCGATCGGTTTCAGGGATCGATCTCAATAGAGAAGTAGGCAATTTCATTCGCCCATGCTTCTCCATGCTAACAGTCCAACTACCATAATCAAAATTCGACATCTTTTTTCAATTTTATTCGACAAAAATACATAATTTTTTTTATTAATTCCAGATTGTTAATAAAATCATTTTAATTTATTGAAAAATGATTGTAACATATTGAAAATCAAATTGGAAAAAAATGGAAATTTATTTTTTGTTTTAGGTTATCAACATTAAGATATTGATAATTCAGTACTTACAATATGTATAAAAATAAATCTGTAAATAACATAAAATCAATAGAATAAGATTAGATTTAGAGATGATTTGATCGTATAGCAAATAATGTTGTTTTAAAATTGGAAAAAAAAGGAAGAAAATGGGGATTTTTGGAATAATATGGAAAATGAACTCAAAAAATTTTGTTTTTTGACAAAAGACACAGGACAAAGGACAAAAGACAAAGGACAAAAGAC
>DAONEU010000054.1:9258-12265 GCA_035403245.1 Bacteroidales bacterium
CTTTCGCCCTTTGTCCTTCGCCTTTCGCCTTTCGCCTTATGAGCACATTAAAAAGAGTTTTCTACTTCAACATCTTACTCATCTTCTTCACGATAAATTCAATGGCCCTCTTTGGACTTATCCTATAAAAAGTATCTAGAAAGTTGGCATCCTGACCTACTAATACCCTGAACTTATTCTTCTCAATACCTTCAATAATTATCCTTGCAGCATCTTTTGCCGGCATCGCTTTCATCGCAGCCTTTATGGTATCTGCGCCGATTTTAGGTGGTTCCATTCCAGAATTAGCAGTGATATTGGTTGCAATAGCTCCCGGATGAACAACAGTTACCCGTACAGATGTTTCTTTCAACTCTGCATATAATCCTTCCGTTAAAATCTTTACGGCAGCTTTTGAAGCACTATACACCGTTTGCCCGGGAAAAGGAATGAACCCTCCCATGCTGGAAATATTGACAATATGAGCTTCAGGTCTTGTTAATAAGTGAGGTAAAAACGATTTTGTCAAATATAAAGTTCCATAAAAGTTAACATTCATGATCTGTTCAATCTTCTCATAGCTTAATTCGTTTACCTTCACAAAAGGTTGAATGATTCCTGCATTATTTATGATACCATCAATGGTACCATATTTTTGAATTAACTCTTCAGTTAATTTTTCTATACTGAATTTATCAGCAATGTTAACTTGATGAATAGATACATTCCCTTTGCCTGCAAGTTCTGCAGACTCCTGCATCCCTTCCATGTTGATGTCGAGCATCGCAACTTTGGCTCCTTTACCCACTAATTGTAAGGTGAGTTCCCGACCGATACCGCTTCCGGCACCGGTCACAACCCAAATTTTATTTTTTGTTTTCATGATTTTTTGTTTATTTTGTTTTCATTTGGTTTCAGGTTGATTAAAACAACCCGGTTATATTGCCGTCATTATCAATATCAATAAATTCGGACGATGGTATTTCCGGTAATCCCGGCATTCTCATGATATCTCCCGCAATCGGAATTACAAACCCTGCTCCCGATGCGATCTCTATCTCACGAATATTAACAATAAATCCGGAAGGTCGATTCTTTAACTCAGGTTTGTCCGACAATGACTTTTGAGTCTTCGCGATACAAACCGGTAAATGAGTCAATCCTAATTCTTCAATAGTCTTTAGATCTTTACGAGCTTTTAAAGAGAACTCAACCCCGGCAGCACCATACATTTCTGTGGCAACAGTTTCTATCTTTTTCTCTATACTCCAGCTGAAATCGTAAATCGGCTGAAAACAGGTTGCGCAATCGTTTGTTGCTTCAACAACCATTTTAGCTAAATCCATGGCCCCTTTTCCTCCTTTTTCCCAAGATTCATTTAGAGCAAAACGTACTTTTTGTTTAGCTAAATGGGCTTCAATAACGGCAATCTCTTCAGAAGAATCACTCTCAAATTTATTGAGGGCAACAACCGGATTCAAATTGAAATATTTGATATTTTCGATGTGCTTATCCAGATTTTGCAATCCTTTTTGAACTGCTTGCGGATTTGGAATCTCCAACTCTTTTAGAGGAACACCACCATGATATTTTAAAGCACGAATTGTTGCCACGATCACAGCTGCATTAGGTGATAATTTTCCATATTGCGCTTTGATGTCAAAAAACTTTTCAGCCCCTAATTCAGATGCAAAACCCGCTTCCGTTACCACATAATCACTCAAAGACAGACCCATTTTGGTGGCAATAAGTGAGTTAGTCCCTTGAGCAATATTGGCAAAAGGACCACCATGAATAATAGCTGGTGTGTTCTCTAAGGTTTGCACTAAATTTGGCTTAATAGCGTCCTTAAGTAGTGTTGCCATTGCACCTTGAGCTTTTAAATCTCTGGCATAAACCGGTTTTTTATCATAAGTATACCCAATAAAAATGTTCCCTAATTTTGCTTTAAGATCATCAATATCTTTAGCCAGACAAAGGATAGCCATAATTTCGGATGCAGCGGTAATATCAAATCCGGTTTCACGGGGAACCCCTTGTGATTCACCACCTAATCCGATTACGATGCTCCTTAATGCCCGCTCGTTCATGTCCATCACCCTTTTCCATTTTACCGTACGCCCGTCAAGCCCCAGATTCCTTGTTTTACTTTGTAAGTTATTGTCAATAAGAGCTGCTAAAAGATTGTGCGCTTTCTCAATAGCGGCCAAATCACCTGTGAAATGTAAGTTGATATCCTCCATCGGGATCACCTGTGCAAAACCACCACCGGCAGCACCACCCTTAACGCCAAAGACAGGCCCCAATGAAGGCTCTCTTAATACGACGATCGTTTTGTGTCCGAGCAGGTTCATCCCCTGAGCCAATCCAATAGATGTGGTTGTTTTACCTTCTCCGGCCGGAGTCGGCGTAATCGCTGTAACTAAAATCAATTTACTTTTTTTGATTTTTTCTTCATCGATAAGACTAAGTGGAAGTTTCGATTTGTACTTTCCGTAGTACTCTAATAGTTCTTTGTCGATGTTCAATTTTGCTGCAATTTCTCTAATATGCAACATGTTTGCTTCTCTAGCGATTTCAATGTCTTTTTTCATTTTTTTTAAATAAAAAATGTATGAAAATGGGTCCCATTTTCATACATCCTAAAGTTCTTGTAAATTACTGATTTTCATTATTTTTTTATCAATTTTATAGATTGGCGTTCATTTCCACCAATTGAAAAAATGTAGAGTCCCTTTGTAAGGGTGGAGAGGTTGATCATAGTGTTTTCTTGGTTAATGACTCCCTTAATTACTTGTTGTCCTATCAAATTATGAATTTGATAAGGTTTTCCTACTAAAGCATTCCCTACTTCTAGAGTTACCCATTGTTCAGCAGGATTAGGAAAAATATTAATTTTGTTTTCTTTTTGATTTTCATTAATGTTGGATGTAGTAGTAAATTGTAAGTTAACAGTTCCCATGTGATTGGACCCATGATCATTGGCATTGAAAGTATTTGTACTTCCTCTTGCCCAAATCACATTTAA
>DAONEU010000055.1:0-2552 GCA_035403245.1 Bacteroidales bacterium
AAAAATTAAAAAATAAACAACCACTCGCTGACCAATAGACACAAAAGACCGCATGGTTTTTGTCTCGGCCGTTAGGTGGTAATATAAAAAAAGGACACTAACCATATAACATAAAATGAGAATGAATAGACTTTGGACAATTTTAATAGTTACATTTGGATTTTTGACAATAGGATGCAGCACAGGAAGAATAACTAGTTTAAATCGAAAAACTAATGAGGCAATTATAATTGCAAAGATTCAGATTAAGGATGGAAATACATATCTGAATAATAAATGGAATTTGCTCTTAGATGAGAGATTATGGGCTAAATGGGCAGTTTGGCCAGACGAACAGAATTACATCTATATGAAAGTACCTGTTGGAAAGCATTTTATTGCTCTACTTCAATATAATGGATTTCAAAAAAATATCCCTGACAATTATTTAACTATTGACATAAAGGAAAATAAAATTTATTATATCGGAGATATCGTTTTAAATTGGACAATTGATAAGGAAAAAGATGCAGCAAATTATAATGGTGGAGGAGCAATTGGAGGAGCAGCAGGTACAATTGCTGATTCAAAAAAACCAGGTGAGTACATTAAAGTAGAGATTGTTGATAATTATGATGAAACGACAAAATATTTTACTTTGAAATTTTCTAATTCACAACCAATTGAAAAGGAACTAATGAAGATTAACAAATAACGCCTCCTAAACTCACCTATTTATAATGTTAACAAAAAAACTTACCATATTTTATTTTTCAGGAACAGGAAATTCCCTGAATGTTGCAAAATGGATGTCATCTGTAGCATCCAATAAAAATTTGGAGTGTAATATATTTGATATTTCATTCTTTGACAAAAAATCTATTAAAGAAATATCAGCTGATTCACTTATAATATTTATTTCCCCTGTTCACGGTTTTAATTATCCTCCCGTTATGCTCAATTTTATTGCTCGATTTCCTAAAGGTAAAAACAAAGTAATATTAATGAATACAAGAGCTGGTATGTTAATTGGTAAATATAATCTTCCAGGACTTTCGGGTGCTACTTTTTTGTGGTCTTCATTAATACTAAAAATTAAAGGATATTCCATTACAGGTACAAAACCGGTTGATTTACCTTCGAACTGGATGTCACTTCACCCTTCATTAAACGAAAAGGCAATTAAAAAACTTCATGAAAGGCATAAAGCTAAAGTGTTTGATTTTGGTGAAAAAATATTCTCAGGGAAAAAGAGTTTTGTTCCATTATATGAATTAATAATTGATCTGATAATCGCACCAATATCAATTGGTTATTACTTGGTTGGTAGATTTCTTTTTGCAAAAACTTTTTATACATCAAGCGATTGCAATGACTGTGATTTATGTATAACTAAATGCCCTGTCAAAGCAATTATAAAAATTGACAATAGACCATTTTGGACTTTTAAGTGTGAGAGTTGTATGAGGTGTATGAGTAATTGTCCTAAAAGAAGTATAGAAACAGCTCACGGATTTATATTAACGTATTGTCTGTTTGCTTCCATTATGACTGGTTTGTTTTTCAATTATTTCAATCGTTGGACATTATTTATTTCCAACGGGTTAACCCATTATATTGTTGAAACAGCATTATTTTTACTATTTCTTGGATTGATTTATAGGATTGTTCATTTTCTTATGAGGTTTAAACTCTTTGAACGTTTGATGGTTTATACATCACTGACCAAATATAAATTCTGGGGAAAACGATACAAAGCTCTAAAAGATTTTTAATTATGAAAGCAGAATTGCGATATTTTACAGGTACAGGAAATTCATTGAAAGTATTAAATACTTGCAAAGATATTTTTGAGGCTGAAAATTATTTGGTAAATATATCCATGATTAAAGACAATGAACAATTCAGTTCTTGTGAATTATTAGGATTTTGTTTCCCTGTTTATGCCTTTGGCATACCCAGAATATGTCGCAAATACTTGAATAAATTGCAGGTGTTTGAAGCTCCACAAAAAGTTTTTGTTCTTATTACAGCTGGCGATTCAGATGAGGCAGGATTCTCAATTAACGAAGCCATAAAAATCCTAAAAAAGAAAAACTGTGAAGTAGTCTATACAGATGTAGTCCAAATGCCTATTAACTGGACTACATCGCCAAAACCTCCATTCCCTCCCGATAAAAAGATGGCTAAATTAATAATTGAACAAGGAGTTGCTCAAACCCAAAAAATTGCTCAAGAGATTTTATCGGATATACGAAAATTTCATAAGTTTAATTATCCTAAAAGATATGGAAAATTAAAATTTTATTCAGACTATTTACTGTTTAAATATTTAGGATTATCAAACTTATGGCGTAATTTCAGGATATATGAGAATTGTACAGGGTGTGGTATTTGCTCTAAGATTTGTCCAACTGGCAGCATTAAAATGATAGATAAGAAACCTGTTTGGACATCAAACTGTGAACAATGTATGAGATGTGTAAATAGTTGCCCAAATGAATCCATTTATCAAACAATGGGAGGTGATACGAAAGGGAAAAATAAATATATTGAACCGAATACTAAATTAT
>DAONEU010000055.1:2652-12140 GCA_035403245.1 Bacteroidales bacterium
ATGGGAGGTGATACGAAAGGGAAAAATAAATATATTGAACCGAATACTAAATTATAATATTTCATTTTTCAGGAACTGGAAATTCTCTGAATGTTGCAAGATGAGTGTCATCTGTGTGCAATTTTGGTTCTGGCTAATCCATGCTAGGATTTACAACTTAAAAAAATCAATCTACTACTATTCAATCATTTATAAGTATTTACACAAAAATCGTATAAAACATACGTTTCATAAGAAAAAGTTGTAAATTTGTGCAATGAATGATTAAATTAGTTTGTTACAAATTAAAGACAGAATTCGCTCTAAATGATAAACTCTAAGAATAATAACAAACTTAAAAACCTGTTCAATAAAGGGTACAATTAATTAAGTTCGGATATTATGAAACAGATGAATTTTATTGTTACGGAACTTGAAAGCTTAGAGAAAATCCTACAATCGGGAGATTTACACTCAAACTGGAAAACAAAATCTCAGCTGGTTCAGATATTTTCTGCCCATACTGACTGTAACTGGTACGAATCTTTAGGTAAATCGATTAAAGAGGTATTTCCGGAGGCATTAATCATAGGAGCTTCTTCTGTTGGTGAAATTTATCAGGGTAGGATAAATATCAATACTACTGTAATCCTGTTTTCATTTTTCGAGGTTTCTGAAATGAAGCTTTTTTCCTACGATTGCCCATTGGGTATGGAAACTACAATCGGTGAAAATCTTCATGCGGATATTGAAAGCTTAAAAGTTGATGTCAAAGGTGTATTGCTGCTTTCTAATCCAATAATTTATAATGCGGGAAAGATGTTCAATACATTAGTTGAAAATGGAATCCAATATCCAATCTTTGGTGGAGGAGCCGGAGATTATGATAATGGGGGAAAGTCGGTAGTATATGATGGCGTTTGTTGTAACAAACAAGGTTTTATTGCTGTTGTTTTTTATGGGGATGACTTATTTATTGAGAATCGAACTTATCTGGATTGGTTTCCTTTAAGTCAAGAAATGACTATTACAGATGCAGATGAGAAATGTGTTAAAACCATTGATGGGCAACCTGCCTTCTCAGTTTACGAAAGATATCTTGGAATTCAAGCCGATGAAAAATTTTTTATCAATAGTCTGGAATTTCCATTTTTGCTCAAACGGAATAATCGTACCATTGCCAGGACACCTTTTTTTGCTAATAAAGAAGAGGGGACTATATTATTGGTTGCAGATGTGAAGACAGGTGAGAAATTTCGTATAGGGTATGGAAATCCGCAGGTTATACTGAATGAAGGGTTGATAATCCAGCAACAAATTGACCAATTTCAACCCGAAGCAATCATGTTATTCTCCCGTATTTGCCGTCGTTTTCTGATGCAACAGGATGTAGATAAAGAAACCATGCCTTACGAATATATTGCCCCAACAGCAGGTGAATCCAGCCATGGATTAGGCCTGACTATTGTAAAAAAAATCATTACAGCACATGGTGGAGAGTTGGGGGTTGTCAGTACTTGGGGAAGTGGATCGAACTTCTTCATTAAGTTACCTGTGGAATAGCAATGGTCTCAACAAGCGTTCATATATGGATAATAAATTAACAAAATCGGGAATAAGGGCATTTATGGCACCCATTCGGTGGATCATTATAACAGCCATTGTTTACTTTCTTACATCCGGTGCATTCAACATTTTAAGAGCATGGATCTATTTTGGGATATATGCGATTGGTGGGTTATTAATTGGTCTAGTTTTATTGAAAAAAACACCAAAACTCTTAAATGACAGAGGAAAAATACAAGAAGGCTCTAAAAAAATGGATCAATATATTATTCTTACCTACTTTCTTTTTGCCATTATTATTACCCCTTTTGTAGCCGGTATAGACAGAAGATTCAGTCTTATAGAAATATTGCCCAATTATTACTTATATATCGGTATTTTTCTTTACATTATCTCAGCAATATTTTCTACATGGCCAATGCTACATAATCCTTTTTTTGAGGGAACAGTCAGAATACAAAAAGAAAAAAATCATAAAGTAATGAATACAGGTCCATATAAAATAATGCGACATCCAGGATACTTTGGAATGCTTTTAGGGTCAATCGCAATACCTTTTGCCTTAGGCTCAGTTCTTGCATTTCTTCCATTACTGGTTATGATTATTTTAATTTTTATCAGGACATATTATGAAGACCAAACATTACAAAAAGAATTGACCGGATATGCTGAATATTGTAAAGAGGTAAAATATCGACTGATTCCTTTTATGTGGTAATTGTAATAACTCCAACAATATAAAAACGTTTAATAACCAACTAAAAAACAGTAATTTAATTATAATTTTATGAAAATAACTTTAAGTTCAACAGTAATAATTACAGAAGATTTTGAAAAAATGAGATCTTTTTATCAGGATATTCTTCATCAGGAAACTGAAGTTGACTTTGGAAACTGTATTGGTTTTAAAAATGGGCTCTCTCTCTGGAAGTTAAAAGAAGAGTATCCGATCGCTCAAAAAATGGGTCATACTTTTGATCGATCCGGGAACAACAACTTAGAAATCTGTTTTGAAACCGATGATTTTGCTCTTGTTGTTGAAACCTTAAAGAAACATGAAATTAATTATTTACATGAAGTAGCAGAAGAGGTTTGGGGACAACAAACGATCCGATTTTACGATCCGGAAAACAATTTAATTGAAATTGGAGAAACCATTCCCTGTTTTGTCAAACGTTTTTATAATCAGGGAATGAGCATTGAGGAAGTCTCAAAGAGAACTTCTGTTCCTATTGAAATCGTAAAAAAAATCTGCCTATAAACAATTTCAATTTCATTATAACTTTTTATAATGGCACCGGATGACACTGATTAGTAATAAGCTAATGTGATAATAAGCTCATAAGCTAATTAAAATAGATTTCAGGTTTAAAGGTTGAACGCTTCGCTGTTGAAGGGTTGAAATACAATTAAACCTAAACCTCTTAAACCTTTAAACCCTTAAACCCTTAAACCTAAACATCTTATTTTCAACACTATCGACTATCGACTATCGACCATTGACATTTAATCTGTGTGCCATAAAAATTAAAAAAACATAATGAAAATTGAAAAAATATTAGAAAATAAAAAACAGTTTCTGGACTTATTGCTTTTAGCAGATGAGTCTGAAGTTATGATTGATAAATACTTACCGGAAGGTGATATGTTTGCATTATATGATGGTGATTTGAAAAGTATTTGTGTTGTAATACCAATTAATCAAGAAATCTGCGAACTGAAAAACATCGCTACTTACGAACAATTTCAAGGTAAAGGATATGGAAAGGCCTTGATTAACTTCATATCTGATTTTTACAAAAAAGACTATAAAATAATGCTTGTAGGGACAGGTGAAACACCCGGGATACTTTCATTTTATGAAGGTTGCGGATTCCAAATATCACATCGGTTAAAGAATTTTTTTACAGATAATTATGATCACCCGATGTTTGAAGACGGTGTTCAACTTATTGATATGATTTATCTTAAAAAAGAATTGTAATAAATTTAACATCATTAAAAATTTTAAAATAACTTTTATTAAAACCAATATGGAAAATAGTAAAATGAATAATACTTTTACAAATTATGAGAAAAAACTAAGTTTAATTTCATTTTGGATTACATTCGCTTTAACTCAAATTTATGGGATTGTATCGGGAATCGCCTTTTCTTCTTCCGGAGCTCCTGTTGAATCAGGTATATTTTTGTCCATCATGGCTTTGATTCATTTTTACCCGCTATGTAGTAATATTGAGTGGAATTCTTTGTTTATTGGGGTTACTACTCACATTTTTTGCACCTCAAATTGGTATATATACAGGCATTATGGGTTGGGGTGCAGTTGGCCCAATTGCTTTTCTTTTACTCGCAAAAGGATTTGAAAAAATTTGATATATTGACTCCCGTTAAAAGTGAAAATCAATATAAAAACCCATTCATTTAAAAAATTACGTTATAAAATGAAAAAAGTGCTTTTTATCTTACTTATAATTATCATTTTAACAGCTAGTTATACTTTTTTATTCGGCAAACTATTCACTTATTCTCCGATCATAGTTGGATTTGACAAACATGAACAAAAACAAACTATAATTTATGTCCAAAATGGAGCGGAATTCAAAGATTATAAAAGAATTGACACATTATTTTTTTCAGTCGAAAATTTTCATGATTTAAAATTTAAGAAAAAACCAAAAATTTTTATTTTTAAAGATAGTTTGAGTTTTGTAAAACGTTCATTTTCAAAAGCCAGATTTTCTGCCTATCCAACCGGTAGATTTATTATATCTCCCTGGGCTCTGAAAGAAGCAGAGCAAGGAAAAATATCATTGGAGATCTATGTAAAACATGAATTATCCCATGTTTTAATTTTTCAACATAAAGGAATTTTGGTAGAAATCCAATATCCAAAATGGTTATTAGAAGGAATTGCAGTATATAGCACCAATCAAATCTTCAAACAGATTTATTGAATTGATTTTGATGAATTTCTGATTCAATTCAGACAATATATGGAGCAGTATGATACGTTTGAAATTACTCATAAAAATGATCTGGATAATCAGGTGAAGAAAAAAGGAAGTTTGGTTTTGAACCCAATGGCGCTAGTGACTTTCTATTTACATGGGGCCAAACACTTCTAACTATAATTATATTAGCTTTAAATTATCCTTGGTATATTTGCAATCTAGAAAATAGGACTTTAATTCTTAAATTTATACATCATGAACTCAAAAAAAATTTATTTGTACTTTCTTACTTTTTTTATTTTATCAGGCCTAAAAGCCCAAGAACTTATTCCGATCAAAATTGGAAAAAACTATGGATATTCTGACAAGGAAATGAAAATCATAATTGAAACTGATTATATTGAAACCAATCCTTTTACCCCTCAGGGTCTGGCTATTGTAAAAAATAAAAATATGATGTATGTTATCATTAACAAAAAAGGGATGGTACTACCAGGATTTCCAGAACAGTCGAATAAAATGAACATAAAGCAAATCACTGATGATGTGATAGTGATGGATAATGGCCTTTATCTTCTAAAAGAGTTTAGGTATCTCGATTGTAATACTATATTTATTGGAGAGTTTAACGGGGGTTATGCCAGATATAAATCGAAAGAGGATGGAAAAACTGGACTAATCAATACCAAAGGAGAAAAACAATTTCATGGTAAATACGACTTTATTGGTGATTACTCAGAAGGAATGTGTGTGGTACAAAAAAAAGACAAATACGGATTTATTGATATCAATGGAAAAAACATTATCAAGACAAGTTTCATCAATTATCCGGGTAACTTTTCTAACGGCCGTGCATCGTTGGAAGAAAACAATAAGCTGGGTTATATCGATAAAACAGGAAATTTTGTTATTCCTCCAAAATATGATGATGTAAACGAGGCAATCAAAACATTTCATGATGGAATGGTAGTTGTAAAAAAGGAAGGACTGATGGGAGTGATAGACACAAATGGGAATATAATTCTTCCCATAGAATACCAAACTGTTTATTATAAAGGTGAAATGATTTTTGAAGTAAATCAAAATGGCAGTACCTGGCTAGTGAACACCTCCGGACAAAGGATTGGACCTGAAAATCTCGAAGACTTCGGTAATGCATTTAGTGAAGGTTTTATCAGAGTAGAAAAAAACAATAAGGCAAGTTTTATGGATGTAAAAGGAAACTTCCTAATGCCTTTTGTACTCAATATTCGTAAAGATTTTCAAAATGGTTATGCTGAATGTAGCTTAAACACAGCATATTTGAAGGACGACGTAGAAGTATGCTTTATTGACAAAAAGGGGAAAGTGTATCATCCAAAAGGAAAAAGTTTTGAAACTATGCCACAAACCAATCGCAATCTACTGGCCCAAATGGAGGAGATTGTTGCCTTTAACAGTTTTTGGATAACACGTAATCATGGGCTAATTAATGTATATGATTTCAATGGCGATTTATTCCTTCCCGACAGCTATATCAAAGTAATTACCTTCGAACAGTATTTAGTGCTAACTGATCATCAGAATAAGCGTTTATTTTTTAATGCTTCGATGACAAAACCTGATACATTTAACCAAAAAAGGTTGATGCTTATATTTACCAAACTCGATCAATTGGATTGGTACAAATTATGGAACGATTCGACATTAAATTCACAAAAAACAGATTATCTGCAATTGGGAAAATACAAATGGGCTCTAAATGACCTAAATGTCACTACTTTTAGAAATGGCGATTCCATTCTCCAATGCAAAAACACCAAAGAATTTAACCAAGCAACTGAAAGAAATTTACCTGCTTTGTTAACGTCAGTCTCATTGGGCCTTAATGGCAAGCAAACAACTTGGTATAATAAACCGGCCATAAGCGACAAACGCGGTCTCATTCCTAAAGGATATATGATTGCTTCTTATGAAGAGTGGAATGATTTACTCGAATACTCAGGAGGAGATTCTATTGCTGGGGAGTTTCTATTTAATATGGGTTTTACCAACTATGGAACGATTTCAGAATCTGGTCGGCATAATGATTTGATTTATGCATGGCTGTGTGGAGAAGCTAAAAACCCAGATTTTATTCCGATGATTGCAGCAGCTCCTGTTTTAGGTAATAAAATTAATCCAGCTAGTGGCACTACTCCTGGTTCAGGAATACCAATCCGCTGTGTACGAAAAGAAATTCCTTAAAAATTTATATTCCATTATGTTAAAGTAATTTTGGTATTGTCTAAATTATTCATATAGCCAAACCAGATATTTATCAAAATTATTACTAAATATTTACAGTATAATTATTAGCTCCATAGCATTGAAAAAAGCCCTTATTCTTAATTACCACTTAATTGATGGACAAGCATATAGTTTTGATGCTTTTGGAGGAATTTATGCTGTCACCCAAAGTAACTTTGAACATCAAATGTGGGCATATAAACCTGTGATAAGATAGGATATGCATTAGCTCCAAAAGGTTTAAAAGGGGGATTGTTGGTTTTAGCATCTGGACCTACTATTTATAAAAAAGTAAATATTAATGCCTATATAAATCAAAACAAAAATAAATTAAGTTTCTGGAAATGGTTTTCTGAGTTAATATTATGCCTCATTAATACTAATGCAATAATTCATATAAAATACCGTTTAAACAAATTATTAATTTAAAAATATTACATAATATGAGAAAGTCCATTTTTTTATTTGTTTTTTTGACCGTTTCATTAATTTCTTTCGGGCAACAAACTAACAACAACGTAATAAAAGGTTTTAGAATCAATGAGTATTCTATACAAACAGGCTTGTTTGGAGGATCATCTTCATCCAGTTCACTTTCAGATTTTAACATTCTTGCACCAAATTCAGTACTTTTAAACAGCAATATTATTCCTGATCTTCAATCATACTCTCCTTACTCCTATCACAGTGGCCCAAATTCTTCATTTTCAGCATTGTTAGGATTTCAGTTCAGTGATAAACAAAAAACCAAATATAATAAGTACATGCAATTGAGAGTTGGAATCACCTATACGCACAATTCCATCATATCCGGTGGAATGTATAATACGGAAAGAATCCGTTTTGATACATTAACCTCTTCACAAACAGGGAACACAACATATCTTGATTCAGTAGTTACAAAAAGCTTAGACATGAACTATTCCTCCGAGCAATTGCGTTTAGATGGTGCATTGATTTTCAGAACGAATCCAGATGCCCGTTGGTCATTATACAGTGGAATTGGAATAACTGCAGGTTTCTCTTTCAATTCAAAAACAACCATCGTATATGGAACTAACTACCGAATTGAAAATCAAGATTCTGATGATAATATGACCTATATGAATTGCTTCGATGGTGATTCAAAAATTGAACTTTTTACAAACAAAAATAATTTTGGATTCTCTGCTTATATTCCATTAGGTATTAACTTAAAATTAGGAAAAAATACCGAATTTTGGAAAAAAGTAAACCTCTTCTATGAAATTCGCCCAAGTATTGGAGTGACATCTATTCCTGAACTAAGAACCGTTGTAAATACTTCTGTTCAACAAGGGATTGGTTTTAAGATTTCATTGTAATTTCAGGTAATGTGGAGCTTGTAAAGTTTCAGCCTAAAGGTATTTTCAAAAAAAATCCTGATTAAAAATTTTAGCATAAAAATTCCATAATTAAATATGAATCCATTTTATAAGTTATTCATTTAAAATATCACATACTATGAGAAAGTCCATTTTTTTATTTGTTTTATTGACTGTTTCAATACTATCGTTCGGGCAACAGGCTAACAACAATGGTATTAAAAGGGTAAGCATCAACGATTATTATGTTCAGGTCGGAAGCTATGCATCCCCATTTTTTAAAGGTTCACTAGCTGATTTTCAATCACTGGTTCCCAATTCGGTATTACTCAATAAATATGGCGCCACTTTTCCCAATTCTGATAGTTATGCTTTTTTAGATTGTTCCAATTCTACATTTTCAGTATTATTGGGATTTAAATTCAGTGATAAACAAAAAACCCGATATAAAAACAACATTCAATTGCGATTAGGTATTACATATAATTCTAGTACACTCTTATCTTATGGGATGAATTCTTCTGTAAAAATACCATACGACACTTTAACCTCATCTCAAACAGGTGAGACAATGTATCTTGATTCAGTTATCTCAAGAAGTTTAGAAATGAGCTATAACTCAGAACAACTTCGTATTGATGGCTCATTGATTTTCTGAACAAATCCTGAAGCTCGTTGGTCACTTTATAGTGGAATTGGATTAACTGCCGGGATGTCATTTAATGCTAAAACCTATATTCATTATTCAAAAACGGAACAAATTCAAAGCCAGGACCCATATCAATACAACAATTTTTACGATAATTATGATGGAACATCTGAATCAGAAATGATTAATAACAATAATAATTTTGGCTTCTCTGCCTATATTCCATTAGGTGTTGACTTTAGAATTGGTAAAAAAAGAGATTTTTGGAAAAGAATTCATCTTTTCTATGAATTACGTCCTAATATTAATGTAACCTACATCCCTAATTTGAGATCTATTACAAATACTTCTATTAATCATGGGATTGGATGTAAGATTTCATTGTAAAAGGTAAAAGGCAAAAGGCAAAAGGCAAAAGGCGAAGGGCAAAGGGCGAATGGCTATCAATACCTAAAAATGGTTGACATTAAGAAAACTGATAGCTGATAACTGATAGCTGAAAGCTAATCGCGTTAGCTCGTAGGCCAGGTACCCCGCAAGTTGAACAGCTTAGTGGTGCACGAGACGGGCAGAGCGACGAAGGAGCTCCTGCACGGCCGATGCACCACTTGCTGTGAAACGAGGAGTACAGGCCGGAGAGCGACGGCGAGCTTGCGAGCCGGAACGCCCAAATTAATGTGCTAATATGCTAATGCGCTAGTGTGCTAATTATAATTGAAAAATTAATAA
>DAONEU010000056.1:0-4806 GCA_035403245.1 Bacteroidales bacterium
CCAACTAAAGAACAAATGCAGAATATCGATATTCTTATTTTTGATATTCAAGATGTGGGTTGTCGGTTTTATACATATATATCAACACTTCACTATATAATGGAAGCTGCTGCTGAAAATCATGTAAAAGTTCTGATCCTGGATCGGCCAAATCCAAATGGCTATTTTGTAGATGGCCCAGTTTCAGAAGAAAAATACAAATCTTTCGTAGGGATGCATTCTATACCAGTTGTCCATGGTATGACTATAGGTGAGTACGGAAAAATGATCAATGAAGAAAAATGGTTAAAAGACAGCTTACAATGTGATTTAGAGATCATTACGATGAAGGGTTATGACCATAAAATGCGCTACTCGCTTCCCTACCCTCCCTCTCCAAATCTAAAAACCGATGAATCAATCTATTTATACCCCACCCTTTGTTTTTTTGAAGGGACTGCTGTCAGTTTAGGTCGTGGAACTGCGATTCCGTTTCAGGTTTTTGGACATCCTTCATTTATTGAAGGAGACTATTTCTTTACACCTGTTCCGATTAAAGGAGTTTCAGAAAAGCCGCCGTTAAAAGGTGAAAAGTGTAGAGGATTCAATTTGACTGACTTTGCCAAAAATAATCTGAATAAAGATAATCAAATAGAGCTCCAGTTTCTTATTCAAGCTTACTCTATCTTTCCTGATACGGCTAAGTTCTTTTCAAATCCACAATTCTTTGATAAATTAGCCGGTAATAGCACTTTAAGATGGCAGATAATCAAAAGAAAAAGTGAAGAGGAAATTAGAAATTCCTGGCAAAAAGGGATTTCCGATTTCAAATTAATCCGAAAAAAATATTTACTATATCCTGATTTTGAATAATATGCAAGAGATCATTCAACTCGACCAAACTATTTTTCTGGCTTTAAATGGACTTCATGCCAATTGGCTTGATCCTATCATATATATATTAACTCAAACCTGGTTTTGGTTGCCGTTATATTTATTGGTTGTTTATTTAATCATAAAAAAATATCGAAACAAAAGTTATATTCCTTTGTTATTTTTGATTTTAGCGGTAACTCTTTCAGATCAAACCTGCAATCTAATCAAGAATACAACTGAAAGGCCACGACCATCCAGAGAGATCACCTTGCAAGATCAAATACATCTATATCAGAAAGATGATGGAAATTTTTACAAAGGCGGAAAATACGGATTTCCATCAGCACACTCTTCCAATTCTATGGTTTTAGCAATTTTCATACTCATTTTTATTGCTCATAAAAAGAGATGGATCATTATGGCTGCTTTTTGCTGGTCATTATTTTTAGGATATACCCGGATTTATTTAGGGGTACACTACCCTTTTGACGTATTGACAGGATTTACACTAGGCTTTATAATAAGTTACCCACTTTTCCGATGGGCAGAAAAGCGGGTAACACAATAATTTGATAAAAATTTCTTTTAGTTCACGAAGGCGATTACATCCCCTTTATTTACTTTTTGGCCATGACCTGCTATCACTTCACAAAGTTGACCATTATATAACGATTTCACCTCTTCCTGACCATAATAAGCGGTAATAAAGCAAACGGTATCGTTTTCATTAAATCTGGTACCCCGTGGTTTTGGCATAGATTTTTCGCCAACAGTAAGTTCCCATAGAACGATTCCTGACACAGGTGCCAAGATTTGTTTTGCTCCGGGATATTTAGCTTCTGCTCTTGCTATGAGTTCCTCTTTCTCTAATTCAGGAGATTTTAATATTTTCGTAATCACTTGAATATTAGATTTTTGTTTAGCAGCAGCTAATTCATCATCAAATTTAGTTTTAGCAACGCCAGATTTAAAATCGCGGTATTGACGATCATGCATGGCCAATTCGAACAATTCTTCATCATCCTGACCATAATCCCAACCGTTTTCATCCATCTCTTTTCTGTATTTATCTAGTTCATCAGGATAGTATGATTGTGGAGTATCAGTAAAGAACTCGTAATTATTCTTTTTTGCTAATTCAACGATTTCAGGAGCTAAAGTACCTGGAAGTTTACCAGTTTTACCTAAAATCATATCCCAGGTATTTTTATCCATTTGAGAATATCTTTCTTTGCCTTGAGCCATTTGAAGAATATTCATCAAAGCGATATTTTTAACATATTGACTAAATGGAGTAACCAATGGTGGATTACCTACTTTAGGCCATACATAAGCTACTTCATCGAATAATTGTACTAACAATTCATCTTCGTTTAGTTCTTTTTTGCCATCTTTTTTGAGGAACATATTGATTGCATTATGAACCCCTTTCAAGTCGGCCATTAAAGAACCCATCATTCCGCCAGGAAGTCCACATCCAACAAGTAAAGAGGATGTTTGTTTATTTTTAGGATCAATGAAATAAACTAAGAAGTCATCCATAAATTCTTGAGTTAGACTTCTGGCTTGCATATAGGCATTCATATTGATTTCAGGGACATCGAATCCGGCATCTTTCAACATAGCTTGGATAGTGATCACATCAGGATGCACCATTCCCCATGAAAGTGGTTCCATGGCAACGTCTAAAATATCCGCACCTGCTCTAGCAACTTCTAACATAGATGCAACAGAAAAACCGGGTCCGGAATGGCCATGGTAATGAACTCTGATATGAGGATATTTTGCTTTGATTTCTGTCACTAATTTACCTAGAGTAACGGGGCGACCAATACCGGCCATATCTTTAAGACCAATTTCGTCAGCGCCATATTCAATCATTTTGTCCACTAAATCCATATAATATTCAACAGTATGGATATCTGAATAGGTGATACTTAAAGCAGCTTGAGAGATCATGCCGGCTTCTTTAGCATATTTAATAGAAAGTTCCAGGTTTCTATGATCATTTAGGCCACAAAATGAACGAGAAATATCAACCCCTTGAGCTTTTTTAACTTTGAACATCAATTTTCTAACATCAGCAGGAACCGGATACATTCTTAATCCGTTCAAGGCTCTTTCCAACATCATGGTTTGAATACCTGCTTCATTAAAAGGTTTAACCCATTCTCTGACAGCTACATTTGGATTTTCACCATACAAAAGGTTTACTTGTTCAGAAGCTCCGCCATTGGTTTCAATTCTGCTAAAACAGCCCATTTCAATAATAACAGGAGCTATTCTTTTTAATTGATCAACTCTTGGCACATATTTTCCCGAAGATTGCCACATATCACGATACACCAGACAAAACTCAATTTTTCTTTTCATATAAGTTAAATTTTTACATACACTTAGGTTATTGACATTTACACGCCAATATAATTATCATATTCTTTCCGCAAAGATAATAAAAAAAGATTAAATATTTTTGAATTTTTTCTTGTATTTTTGCCACTTATTTTAAAAGACCTATATGTTATTCAATTCTTACGAATTTGCTATATTCTTACCTATTGTGTTTTTTTGTTATTGGTTTGTATTTCAGCGAAATCTAAAACTTCAGAACCTTTTTATACTCATCGTCAGTTACATCTTTTACGGATGGTGGGATTGGAAATTTCTTCTTTTAATTGCGCTAACATCCATTTGTTCATGGGGCAGCGGTGTACTTGTTCAACATTATGACAAAGAGGAACCGGGAAAATTCAACAAAAGGAAATGGATCACAGCAGCCAATTTAATCCTTAATTTAGGAATTTTAGGATTTTTTAAGTATTATAATTTCTTTGTAATTAACTTTATAGACTTATTCGCTTCCATGGGAATCACATTGGAAGCCAGTACTTTAAGAGTAATTTTACCGGTAGGAATCAGTTTCTATACATTCCAGGCTTTAAGTTACACCATTGATGTTTACCGAAGGGATATTGTAGCCACCAAAGATGTCGTCTCTTTCTTAGCGTATGTATCCTTTTTCCCTCAGTTGGTAGCAGGACCGATAGAAAGAGCGACCAATTTACTTCCCCAATTTTATAAACCCAGAACATTTAATTACACCGATGCTGTAGATGGAGGACGACAGATTTTATGGGGTTTATTCAAGAAAATTGTGGTAGCAGATAATTGTGCCATTCTGGCGAATTATATATTTGGTAACTCTGCAGATATGCCCGGAAGTGCACTGGTTATAGGTGCCATCTGTTTTGCATTCCAGATTTATGGTGATTTTTCAGGGTATTCCGACATTGCCATTGGAACCGGAAGATTATTTGGAATCAAATTAATGAGAAATTTCCATTATCCATATTTCAGTCGTGATATTGCTGAATTCTGGAGAAAATGGCATATTTCATTAACCACCTGGTTTAGAGACTATATCTATATTCCACTAGGCGGAAGCCGAAAAGGGAAATGGGCTTCACTCAGAAATACCATGATTATCTTTTTGGTCAGTGGTTTATGGCATGGTGCCAACTGGACATTTGTAGTATGGGGAGCTTTTCACGCTATTTTATTTTTACCTTTATTGTTGATGGGAAAGAATAGAAGAAACACAGGAATGGTGGCTCAAGACACTTTATTCCCTTCTTTTAAAGAACTTTTCCAAATGGTTCTCACTTTCAATTTGGTGTTAGTGGGATGGATTATTTTCAGAGCCAATAATATTCAACATGCCTGGAGTTATATAGCAGGAATCTTTGATGCCTCTCTATTCAAATCTCCGATGAATGTAAGTATGATCAATGATAACCTTATTAAAAATATCGTATTTGTAGGCATACTTGTTTTAGTAGAATGGTTCCAAAGAAAACGGGAACATGGATTGCAAATCATGGGGATTTTCAAACAAAGATGGGTAAGAATCACTATTTATTATCTGGTGATCTTTTTAATTGCAATGGTAGG
>DAONEU010000056.1:4906-8106 GCA_035403245.1 Bacteroidales bacterium
CAAGCGTTGTGTGATTCAATTGCTGCTTTAAAATAATTTTAAAATAAACAAATAGAAATAAACACAATAGACCACAGTGGATTGCACAGTAGTTTCATTTTAATTTATTTAATTAGTTAGAATCTGTTTAATCTGTGTCATCTGTGTTCTATGATTACACCAATATCTAGTATTGAATTCATCAATACACATAAAAGTTGCACATTTTTTTGTACTTTTGCATATTAAATCGTACTTAAATGGCTAATGAAATTATAGAAAATATAACCGAAGGTGAATATAAATATGGGTTCGTATCAGATATTGATATTGAAGAATTCCCTAAAGGATTAAACGAAGATGTGATTCGTTTGATCTCAAAACGTAAAAATGAACCTGAGTGGCTTCTCGATTTTAGATTAAAAGCCTACCGAAAATGGATCACAATGGAACAACCCGATTGGGCTCACCTGAAATTTGAAAAACCTAATTATCAAGATATTATCTATTTAGCAATCCCTAAAAAGAATAAAGAATTGACCAGCCTTGATGAAGTGGATCCTGAACTTTTAAAAACTTTTGATAAACTGGGAATAAGCCTCAATGAGCAAAAAGCTCTAGCAGGAGTAGCGGTTGATGCTGTTATTGACTCCATTTCTGTAAAAACCACTTTCTCAGACACCCTTGAAAAACAAGGAATTATATTCTGTTCTTTTGGTGAAGCGGTACAAAAACATCCTGAGCTTGTTAAAAAATATATGGGATCTGTTGTTCCTTATGGTGACAACTTTTTCGCAGCCTTAAATTCTGCTGTTTTTAGTGAAGGTTCATTCTGCTATGTTCCAAAAGGTGTTAGATGTCCGATGGAATTATCCACCTATTTCAGAATCAATGCTGCTAACTCCGGTCAGTTCGAAAGAACTTTATTGATCGCTGATGAAGGTGCTTATGTTAGTTATATGGAAGGTTGTACAGCCCCTCAAAGAGATGAAAATCAGCTACATGCAGCTATCGTTGAAATCATTGCCATGGATAATGCTGAAGTGAAATACTCAACCGTTCAAAACTGGTATCCAGGTGATAAAGAAGGGAAAGGTGGTATTTATAATTTTGTGACTAAAAGAGGATTATGCAAAGGCAATAACTCAAAAATATCCTGGACTCAAGTGGAAACCGGATCTGCAGTAACCTGGAAATACCCATCCTGTGTACTTCAAGGGGATAACTCAACCGGTGAATTTTACTCTGTAGCACTCACCAATCATTACCAACAAGCCGATACCGGAACCAAAATGATTCATTTGGGCAAAAACACCAAAAGTTTGATAGTTTCTAAAGGAATCTCAGCAGGTAAAAGTCAAAATAGTTACCGTGGACTTGTCCGTGTAAGCAAAAAAGCTGAAAACTCCAGGAATTTCTCTCAGTGTGATTCTTTGCTTATGGGTGATCAATGTGGTGCTCATACCTGGCCATATATCGACTGTAACAACAAGAGTTCTATCTTAGAACATGAAGCCACAACATCTAAAATCTCTGATGAACAATTGTTTTATTGTCAACAAAGGGGCATCGACAAAGAGGCTGCTATCAGTTTGATTGTCAATGGATACGCCAAAGAAGTACTCAATAAATTACCTATGGAATTTGCCGTTGAGGCACAGAAATTGTTGGCGATTAGTCTGGAAGGAAGCGTGGGGTAATTTCCAACATTAGCCCTTTCAGGTATTCTCCTTCGGGATGGTAAATACTAACCGGATGATCTAAGGATTGATGGAGTTGTTTTACAATTCTCACATTTTTGTTTTCCATGGCAGCAGCAGAAAAAACAATCGTTTGAAATTCATCTTTTGAAATCGCCTGGGAGCAGGAAAAGGTAAACAAGAATCCACCGGGTTTCAATTTTTCCATGGCTTTACGATTGATATTGCGATACCCTTTAATCCCTTGTTCTTTTGCTCTATGATGTTTGGCAAATGCAGGTGGATCTAAGATAATCAAATCATAAAATCTATCCTCCATCTGATCTAAAAAATCGAAAACATTCTCCGCATACGATGTATGTTTATCTTTATTTTCAGCTAAGTCAACATTTCTTTCGGTCCATTCGATCGCTCTTTTAGAAATGTCTACGGAATGAACTATGTTAGCGCCACCTTGTAATGCATATAAAGAGAATCCTCCTGTATAACAGAAAAGGTTTAGCACGTTTTTACCTTTAGAAAACTGTCCCACAAGAGCTCTATTGTCTCTTTGATCAATAAAGAATCCTGTTTTTTGACCATTTTCAATATCCACATAGAAAGGGATCCCATTTTCGTGAACCAACACCTCATCCAATTGGCCGTATAGTAAACCATCATGCTCATCGGTATCGAAGTTTTCAAATAAGGTAGATGCACTTTTATTATAGATCGATTTGATCTGATTGGGAAAAAGCTCTAATAATATTTGAATGATGGTATCTTTCAAAAAATACATCCCAATACAATGAAATTGAATTACCACATTTCCATTAAACCAATCAATAATAAGTCCAGGTAAAGAATCCCCTTCCCCATTGATTAATCTAAAAATATTAGTTTGTTCATTATCAATTATTTGAATTGATTTTCTATATTGAATAGCATTTTCAAATTTTGATTTCCAAAATTGATAATCTGGGACTATTTGATCAAAACTAAAAACACGAACACAAATCGAGTTATTGTTATAGTGTCCAGTAGCTAAATATCGGTTTTCAGAATCATATACTTCAACGATATCGCCATCTTTTAAAGAAGGATCTTTTTTGTAAACAGCACCGGAAAATACCCAAGGGTGAAATCTTTGAAGAGATTTCTCCTTATTGCGAAGTAAAATGATTTTTTTCAAATGATAAAATATTAAATATGAGGAAACTGAATATTGACTGAATAAAATCTATTTAATAGAAGCTTTGATGAATCCCATAAACAAAGGATGGGGTCTATTTGGTCTTGATTTGAATTCAGGATGAAATTGGCAAGCCACAAACCAAGGATGATCTTTCAATTCAATCATTTCGACAATATTTTCGTCAGGTGAAGTTCCACAGAAAATTAAACCATTTTCAGCTAAAATAGATCTATAGTCGTTGTTTACTTCATAGCGGTGACGATGTCTTTCAGAAATTAGTTCAACGCCATACGCTTCGAAAGCTTTTGAGCCTTTCAATAATTTACAAGGATATTTTCCCAATCTTA
>DAONEU010000056.1:8206-11933 GCA_035403245.1 Bacteroidales bacterium
AAAGATTCAACAACGCTTAGGTAAGAATCGTGTAATTCGGTATATTTTCCGACCAAACCAACGGTCACAGACTTAGTTGTTTTCTTACTCATTTCAACCATAGAGGTCCAATCAGAAAGATCTTTTTCTTTACATTTGATCTTTAATCTTTTGATCACTTGAGTAGCAAAACCGTCATTTTCGAGAGCAAGAGGGACTTCATAAAGGGAATCAGAGTTGATATTTTCGATTACACAAGCCGGTTTTACGTTACAGAACAAAGAGAGTTTCTGTTTGATCTCTTTACTTAAAGGGCGATCGCTTCTACAAACTAAAATATCAGGTTGAATACCAAGACTCAATAACTCTTTTACGCTATGTTGTGCAGGTTTAGTTTTCAATTCATTACTTGGAGTGATAAAAGGTATCAGAGCAACATGGATATACATACAATTATCGTAACCCTCTTCATAAGAAAATTGACGAATCGCTTCGAGGAAAGGTAAACTTTCATAGTCACCAACTGTGCCACCTACTTCAATAATAGCTACATCAGCATTGTTAGATTCAGCATTCAGGCGAATTTTATCCTTTATCATATTAGTGATATGAGGAATCATTTGAACGGTAGAGCCTGCATAAAGACCATTACGTTCATTGTCAATTACGGAATAGTAAATTTTACCTGAGGTGATATTAGAGTGTTTGTTTAGATTTTCATCAATAAATCTTTCATAATGACCAAGGTCAAGATCAGTTTCGCCTCCATCTTCGGTAACAAAAACCTCACCATGTTGGATTGGATTCATGGTTCCCGGATCCATATTTAGATAGGGATCCAATTTTTGCATGGTAACTTTGATTCCACGTGATTTTAGGAGTCTTCCGAGGGAAGCAGCAGTAATTCCTTTTCCTAAGCCTGAGACTACTCCGCCTAAGACAAATATGTATTTACGAGTCATATGATTACATTTATTAACAAACTGCAAAAGTAAGATTTTTTTTGGGACTTTCACCTATATTTTTTACTTTTTTAATAAAATTAAATATTCTTATAAATGTCGGTTTTAGTAAAAAAAACCAAAAAAAGGCCGGATTGCTCCGGCCTTTTCACAATAGACTAACCTGTTAATTATTTTTTAACAAATTTCTTTGAAATTGGACCCATTTCTGTATTCATTCTTACAAAATAAACACCTGATGCATATTCTGATACATCAATTTTGGTGTTTTCTTCGGTAATAGTGATCACCTTGATGAGTTTTCCGTAGATGTCATATAGTTGACATTCACGTACTTGAAGTTGAGTTTGGTTTATCTTTAATTCAATAGTTGAATTCGTAGGATTTGGATAAAGTGAAACTAAATTTGATAAATTATTATTTTCAATTCCTTCAGCAAATGTAACTTCTAAAGTATGATTTGCCATAACATTTTGAAAAGTATAAGAATTGTTTACACAAGGTGTAATAACACCATCTATTAACATTAGAACAACTGTTGTCCCTTCTCCTGGAGTAAAAATAAACTCTTGATCGGCGCCTGCATTTACGATCACATCACCTGATGGAGTGATGGTACCAGAACCAGACACTGATGTTGTTATTGTGTATGTTCCAGCTCCTGTTGTTGTAAATTGAATAGGAGTTGTAAATGGGCTCTCATTACCTGTTCCACATAATGCTTTTACACGTACTTCATAAGTTGAATTACTTTGTAATGCTTGAATCAATTGTGTTGTTGTTGTAGATATTGGCATAGTTGTCCAGTTCGTAGAAGAAACCAATTTGTATTCCACTTGCCATTGAGTTTCTGTACCACCTGCAGTCCATGTAAATATTGCAGATTGATCAGTAATGGTTGCAGTAGGAACTTGTAGATTTGTTGGAACATTACATGGAGGAGTTGCTGTTGTGAAGTTAACGACAGCAGTGTATGCACTAGTATCCCCTACTTCACAGATAGCTCTCACTTTAACATCATAAACTGTGGCTGCTGTTAACGTTGAGAAGTTATATGTTGGAGCAGTTACAAATGCACTATTCCATGTTGAAGCAGAAGTTGGTTTGTAGGCAACTTCCCATTGAGTTTCACTGCCCCCTGCAGTCCAGGTAGCTGTTGCAGTTGATGTAGTTATTGCAGAAACAGCAAGGTTGGTTGGTACCGTACATGGCACAATCGTTGTATAAGCAATAGAAATATCATCAATAAACTGATTGTTACCATATTCAGATGTAGCTTTAAAGATTACAAAAGCATTTCCAATTAATCCACTTGGAATAATGTAAGAGATTTGATACCAACCTGCAGTTGCAAAACTACGGGATGTAAAACCTAGAGATGTAGCTCCTGTGAGAGATGGTGTAGTATTATAAAATACTTCAATACCTTCTGTTGCATATTGTGCTCCATTGTAACCTGGATCTCTATATTGCCAATAAGATACACTTATGGAATCTCCAGTTACATTTATCAAAGGTGAGTATAATACAGCATGATTACCGGCTGTTGTATTAAAACTATTAAAACGTAACATATTTGATCCTCCATTAGGAGAACAAGTTGGTGATGTTCCTGTAGTTGTTACATTAAAATTATTTAAGGTATAAGTTGTAGTCCAACAAGTAGGAATTGAAAGGCTTGATTCAAAACCTTCAATAATTGGTAAAGCAACAGGCACACAAGATGTTGTAGCAGTCACTTTATTGGTCCATCCACTAAAATCACTTGCACCACAATTAGCTTTAACATAAAAATCATAAATAGTTGCGGGATTTAATCCGGGAACCACGAATGGATTAGCAGATGCAATAACTTGAGTTCCTGTACCTAAAGTAAATCCAGCTGGACCATACTCCACTGTCCAAGTTGTTGCAGATCCATTTTCTGTCCATCCTAATTCAACAGATGATGAAGAAACATTGGTCACTGCTAATGCAGATGGAGCTGGACAAGTAGAAATCACAATAGAAATATTATCAATTGTGGCAGGTGGTTGAACTGCATTAGTTTGGTCATTTCTCCAATGGAAATACAACCTCCATGTGTTCCCTGCTAAATTTGGAAACTGAGTAGAGTTAATATTAAATTGTTTGTGTTGCCAAGTAGATTGTACACTTAACCAATGGTCTCCGGGACCTCCAGTATAATGACCAATCATTGCGGTCAAATCATAATTCACACTATTTACAGTTGGCGGAATATTACCTGCAGTTACAGGAATGGTAATAGGCATCATATAAACTCTTAAAAAGTCATATTGTGCACTTGACCCTTGGGCAATCCAATCAAAATCCAACAAAATTTCATTTGCACCGGTAGGAACATTAATATCCATATAAGCATATACTTTTGAATTTCCGACTGTACCTGCAGTATAAGCCCATGTAGTTCCATTATCGTTAGAAATATACATTGCGTTGGTACCGCCTACCGTATTATTAACACCAGTAGCACTTCCGATGGTCCACTTATTAGCTTGTGTTCCATTTAAGAAACCGAAATCGGTATAGGTTAAAGGATTTTCAAAATCATTAGTATAAGGTAAGTTAATTGGAATTAAACCGGTAGTTAAAGTCACGGCATTGCTGTATGCACTATAATTTCCACTACAATTGGATTGAACATAGAATTGATAAGTAGTATTAGGTGTTAATCCTGTTAAAGTATAAGGATTTGTAGTTACATTTGGCACAACGGTACCGGTACCTTGAGTAAAACCAACAGGACCATACTCAATAACCCAACT
>DAONEU010000057.1:0-11557 GCA_035403245.1 Bacteroidales bacterium
GGATGCAATCCAAAACAGAATCGCACCTCCAATGGACCTTAATACCAATAAATTGCTGTATGATAAATAGTCATTAAACAATAATTTGGAAAATGGCGCACTAAAACCAAATATGATATTGGCTGCAATCAAAGCAATATGCCCCTTTGTTGATTCTTTCATGGATCTTTTTTCAATCTGCAAAAGTACGGAAAAGAGTAAATATAAAAAAAGCTGTATCTTTGCAACATCAATTTTCTTAAATTAAAATTCAGATATTAAACCATTTATGAAAAAACAATTTGCCATTTTATTGAAATGGGGAGCTCTTTTAGGAGTTGCTTTATCATTTATTCAATTAGCTAGAAAATTTTCCGATAGCTTTGATTTCTACGCATTTGGACCCATAATTGATCTTTTAAATGCACTTCTTTTTATCGGAGCGCTTTATATGGGGATCAAAGAGGTTAAAGAGGAGTGTTATGATAATGTTATTTCGTTTTCTAAAGCATTTGCCAAGGGATTAGTTGTTGTTGTTACCGCTTTTATTATCGTATTTACCTATCTGAATTTTCATTATGGGGTATTTTTTAAAGATCAGCTTCAGGTTGTGAATGAAAAAAATATCACCCGTTTTCATGAACAGTTGGAAAACGATTCTATCAAAGTGAAAGAACTCGATTCTCTTTTACTGGTGCATAAACATCTGATCAAAAAGCAAGAAACACAATTCATTACTAATACTCAAATGGATTCCCTTAACTCACATCTGATTTCTATGAGAGTTGATACCGTTTTGAACTATTATACTCATTTTGTTAAAAATCAACCTATTACATCTGATCAATTCAAATTGGGTAAGTTTGACGCTTATGCTAAAACTACGATCATTGATATTTTAGGTAAATACCTTGTCAACTATTCAAAATCGGATACCACTTTAACTTTTATAAGTACCATAATCATCAATGGATCTGATGATTTCAAATCTGTTTCATTGCTAGAGAAACGGTTTGAAAATGAGAAATCGAAAATTCCTTTTCATAAAAACAGTTTTTCAGCATCCCTCTATTTTTCATTAACCGTTCTCATTTTTGGAGTATTGTTTGACATTTTTGTAGCGATGTATTTATATAAAAGAAAATCTATTAAAAAAGAAGAAGAAAGCAATGAATAAAAAGATATTTTTTTTACTGACAGCACTTACGGCTGTCTCGATGACCCTTTGGGCTAATCCTATTAAAAGAGACTCCCTTTTTTTAACTCAGATTACCACTGCTGATATGTTGGTGCCCGCCGATGAGTGGGGTGTTAAATGGAGTGGGTATCTATCAACCGATATTTTTGTTGACACGAGAAAACCTGTAGAATCCAGAGATGGCGGGATTTTTTTGTATCCTACCAATCTACTTCCGGATGCGAATGGGATCGATTTGAATGATCGTGCATCTTTTAATTTTATTACGATGAATACTCGTTTAACCCTCAAAATAACTGCTCCAAAAAGTTTAGGAGCTAATGTTTCAGGAATGCTGGAAGGTTGGTTTATGGGAGTATCCAATGATGATCTGAACGGTTTTTCCCTGAGGCACTCATTCATTAAGTTAGATTGGACTAAAACGCACCTTTTGATTGGTCAGACCTGGCATCCTATGTTTACAGAGCGGATGTTTCCTTTCACTACAGCAGGAAGCGCCGGAGCACCATTTCAACCCTTTTCCAGAGCCCCACAAATCAGATTCACACAATCTTTTTTCAAATATTCCAACATCATGTTATACTGCAATACACAGCGGGATATGGTAAGCGATGGTGTGGATAAAAGATCTACGCAGTACCTTCGAAACAGTCTGATGCCCGAAGTGGGAGCCCAATATATTCTGGATTATAAGAAACAAGAGAATAATGTTACCAAATCAGAGTTCTATTTCGGATTTGGGGCAGATTTTAAACGTCTGACGCCACGCATCAAGACGGAATCGAATATCGCAACCAATAGAAAGATTAATTCCTTCACGGGGCTTATTTTCGCTCATTATGCACATTATTTTGGCGAAAAAACCAAAGTAGGGGTGAAGTTCAAATCCACATTTGCCCAAAACACATTAGAGTTTTTGATGATGGGAGGGTATGCTATTAAGGAGTATCATCCTGATTCATTGTTAAACTTTGGTGTTGATTTTGATTACACGAATTTGAATGTAACATCATCATGGTTAGATCTTTATGTGGATCATAACAACTGGCAGTTTGGTGTATTCTCCGGATTTGCCAAGAATTTAGGTTCCAGGGATCGCATTCAGAGTCCGAACAATACAAAGTCCTATTATGCAACGTTATACAATGCGGATTATCTGTTCAGAGTGAGTCCGCGGATTAAATACACGGCCAACAAGCTTCAGTTTTGTTTTGAACCGGAGTACACCGGTGTATTATACGGCACCAAACAAACCGCCGATGGCACTGTTGACTCATCCCAACCAACCAATTACGTAAGCAATATCCGCTTTCTATTCACGACGATACTGTTCTTTTAGTTGGGACTGAGTTATCCATTGTCGATAGTCAATGGTCGATGGTCGATGGTCAATGGTCGATGGTCGATGGTGGTTTTAGGTTTCAGTCGTTTAATGGTTTAACGCTTCGCTGTTTAAAGGTTTAAAAGTTGAAACACCCTTAAATTCTTAATTCGTAATTCTTTTGGGCGTTCCGGCTTTCCCATCCCACAAATCCACCCACGCCGTCGGCCTACGGCTTCAAGTCCGCGCTCAAAAGCCGTGTGACTGCAAGGTCGTAAAAGGAGCTCACAAGTTCGCTCTTTTACTCCCTGCATCACATCGGCTTTTTCGTTTGCGGGCTTTCTCGCCTCCGTCCTATATAACGCTACGCTGTAGCGACAAAATCTAGTCGGGTAATCGTTTGCTACCAATATAACGCTCCTCCGGAGCGGGCTATTTAGGTTGTATTTTTAAAACAACAAATTAATAATGAGCACATCGAGCATTTTAAGCAATCGAGCATTCTGAACACATTGAGCATTCTGAGCAATCGAGCATTCCGAACATCTCTTGTCACCAGTCTTAAACAAAACCGCTTGCGGTTTTGAAAGCGTTAGGGATGTGGAGGGCGCCGAAGGCGGTGCGAACCGGAACGAGCACCGCGATTATTTTTGTGTTATGGCCTGAATTCTCTTAAGCGAAGTGCGGTGAAGCACGGGAGCGAAGCGGACCCCGGAACAAGCCCGACGGCGTGCGTGGATTCGTGGGTTGGGAAAGCCGGAACGCCCAAAAGAATTAATAATTAATAATGAATAATGAATAATGGTTTAGGGATAAGGGGAAAGGAGCAAGGGGAAGGGGGAATGGAAGTAAAAAGTAAGAAGTAAAAAGTAAGAAGTAAAAAGTAAGAGGTAAAAAGTAAGAGGTAACAAGTAACAAATTTAAGTTGAAACCCAAAACCCAAAACCCAAAACCTAGAACTTGATAAAAATATTCACCCCAATGAGTTGATCTTTGGGTTGGGCGTAAGAGTATGTGATGAGCTTCAAATCTTTGGCTATGTTTAGCTTTAATGATTTTTCAGTGAGGTATTTGTTCCACTTTTTGCTTGTGGATGAGGCCAGGAAAAATTCGTAACTGGTCTCGCTGGGAAGATTGCTCTTCGCAAAACGGTAATAGGGACTGCTTTCAATATTGTTGTTGGGGATCACCTTTAAATAATATAAAAGTGCCTCTGCCGTAGATGAGAAAATAAGATACCCGTTGTATTGGATAAAATATGCAAGTTTCTCAGATTTAAACTGTTTGTTCATGTGTGGATACACCTCGCTGAGATTCGAAGCGTAAATAGGGTAGGGGTTGATTCTTTGATTGATGACAATCGAATCAGGATGCAAAATAGTGGCAATCGGCGTTTTCATTGTGTCACATTTAAACGCCATAAAATAATAGGTTATAGAATCCTGATCCAGAGAGAAATAGGTGCTCGTTGTTGGGAGTAATTTGGAATAATTCTCTAAACTAATGGAATAAGTTTTGTTTTCTTTGAATTGTTTAAGAAACTCAACAGGATTGGACGTGTTGAAAGTAGAATAAAAGTGGGTGTTGAATGGTAAAATATTTCCAAACCCATTCCTTTGAGAGGGTTGGAGTTTTAATTTTTCAATCATTTCTTCATCAACATTGGAATATCCCATCATGGATATTTCACTATCATTAAATCTGATCTGATACGCTGACCAACCCGGATTTTGGATATTATTGGCAATATATCCTTGAAAATCAGGATTTAAAAAAGTGTTGATACCACTGAAAAAAGTGGCATTGTTGATGATGAGCCAGTTCTGCTTTTTGTTTTTGGAAACAATTTTGTAAAGTTTACTGAAATGATCAATCTCTAAAAGATTTTTGGTGCTTTCCAACTGGACTATTGATTTTTTCAAAAGATCCAGATCTTCCGTAATTGAAAAGACACCATCATGATAAGTAAAGCTAAATTTCTTAAAATGAGTTCCGTAAACAAAAATTTTGAACTCATTAAAAGTGGTACAATTACGAGGGTCAATCTCTAATTTCTCCACTAATTCTTCAAACTGGTACTCTGCAATACGGAAAGAATAGAGGATGGAGTATTGATCTCCACTGCGATGTCCGGATATAATAAATTGACTTTTAGAGCCTTCCAATTGGTCCATAAAAAATTCAAATCCGGAAAAAGATGAAAGATTTAGTAATTCATTAAGGTAAGGGAAAAATGGTGATACATCATTCACAAAGTTACGGTTGTCATTTACTTCAAAAATAAATGTTGCGTCGGTTGGTACGGTTTCTATCAGTTGAGCATTGGATTGTCGAAAGAAACTATTATAAAAATATAAACCGATGCCGATACAGATAATTACGGTAAAAGTACCAATAATTACCCAGTTTCTGCGAATAGATTGATCACTATTTCCCATCTTATTTAGTTATTTTCATTGTCAGTCGTTTCTTCTTGTACTTCTGCCTGAGGTTCTTCAATATCGATTAAGTTGTGTTTAATCAATATGTTATACCAGCTGAGCACTTTTTTGATGTTAGAAACATATACTCTCTCCTTGTCATAAGTAGGGAGAACTTCCTGAAAATATTTTTTTAAAGACGTATTGTCGCTAATGCTAGGAGGAACTTCATTCCCATTTTCTTTTTTATATATAGCTTCAAAAACACTGGTTAATGAAACATCTTCATCTTCAGTGAATATAGAAATGTTGTCCAAAGTTGCAATCCCATCATGAGAGAAAGCAGGAACTCTTTTGCCATCTTCTAATGATTCTACAATAAAATTGTTTTTCCCTTGTGAAATGAGTTTAAATAACCCGTTTTTTCCGCTGATTGACATGATTTTACTCAAATCCATAAAAAGTTCTGTTTTAAGTTAATAATAAATAATATCTCTTTTTCTAAAATATATAGTATCGTTGTTGGCAGTGAAAACTTCAAAAGTCCAGTTTCCGGTCTGATCATGAGATGGGTAACTCTTCACCTCTTTTAAACCGTGTTCCATATTCTGATAGATCTCTTTGATCAGTTTTCCCTTTAAATCGTATTGTGTATAGGTATATTCAACCATGTTCTTAGTCCCCCGAAAAACCTTTCGATTCACTTCATCACCGTAGTTATCGTATTCATACTGAACATATTTGAATAATTTTCCGTTAGGATCATATTCATCCATCCGAATCAACAAACCTTTTTCATTGTATTGAAGTTGATTTTTAAGGGTGAATTGTTTATTGTTTTTAAGCATTTCAGTAATTCCACCCAATCCATCTGTTTTATATTGAATCGAATATACCAGAGTATCAGCAGAATAGTATTCTTCCCCACTAATATATCCGTTCATGTCATATTTGAATTGACTGTACGAAACGATTTTATTAGCAAAGTCGGTTTCAGTCCACTTGGTTTGTTTTACATCTCCATTATAATCAACAAAACGAACACGAACCGTATCTTTTTTTTGATCCAGAGTAACCACTTTTAGGATATACCCATCAGAGCTATATTGTTGTATTACAATGCTTTTAAGTGTTTTATCGGAAATAGAATCTTTATGTTGAGTAAAATAAGATTTCGTGGTAATGATCTTTATTTTTCCTTTCAAACGGGAAACTTGCAAATGAGTTTTCTGAGCATCAGGAATTATGATAATCTCATCTGCTTTTTTATTTTTACAACCCCAAAAAGGGAGTAAAACGATAAAAAGTAACAGAATACCTAATAACTTTTTTGGGTTAACCATTTGAAATTTAGTTTAAAATAAATCATTAATTAATTGATCGTCAGCCATATTCGGAATAGTAACTTTTAGTTTTGGTTCCATTTCCATGGCACGTTTTATCGCAAAAACAGCACCTTCATTTCTGGCCCAGGATCTACGGCTGATACCGTTATTGACATCCCAGAACAACATATTTTTCAATCTTCTGGAAGCATCTTCAGTACCATCCAAAAGCATACCGAAACCACCATTGATCACTTCGCCCCAGCCAACGCCACCACCATTGTGGATAGAAACCCAGGTAGCACCTCTGAATGAGTCACCGATTACGTTTTGAATGGCCATATCTGCGGTAAATGAGGAGCCGTCATAAATATTGGACGTTTCTCTAAATGGAGAGTCTGTACCAGATACATCATGATGGTCTCTTCCTAGAACAACCGGACCCATTTTGCCCTCTTTGATGGCCTGATTGAAAGCTTCAGCAATCTTGGTTCTACCTTCTGCATCTGCATAGAGGATTCTGGCTTGTGAACCAACCACCAGTTTATTCGCTTTGGCACCCTCAATCCAGGTGATGTTATCTCTCATTTGCTGACTTATTTCCACAGGAGATTGTTGGCTCATTTCAGACAACACTTTTTGAGCGATGGTGTCACTGAGATCAAGATCTTCCGGTTTTCCTGAAGTACAAACCCATCTAAAAGGTCCGAATCCATAGTCGAAACACATAGGTCCCATGATATCTTGCACATAAGAAGGGTATTTGAAAGTACCATCCTCTTTGAAGATATCGGCACCGGCGCGTCCGGATTCCAACAAGAAAGCATTACCGTAGTCAAAGAAGTACATCCCTTTTTGCGCCAATTGATTCACAGCTGCGACGTGTCTTCTTAAAGATTCTTGAACAGCGGTTTTAAATTTTTCAGGGTGGTTAGCCATCATGTCATTAGATTCCTCGAAAGAGAATCCAACCGGATAGTAGCCGCCTGCCCATGGATTATGGAGGGAGGTTTGGTCTGAACCCAAATCTACCGATATATTATGGGCAACACAATATTCCCATAGGTCCACGATATTGCCATCGTAGGCAAAAGATTTGGCTAATTTATTTTGTTGCGCTTCTTTTACTTTTTCAAACAATTCGGGTAATGAGCTATGAAGTTCATCTACCCAGCCTTGTTGATGTCTTTTGTGAGAAGCAGCAGGATTTACTTCAGCAGTGATAGAAACCACACCGGCGATATTTCCGGCTTTGGGTTGAGCCCCTGACATACCCCCTAAACCGGCAGTGATGAACAATTTACCGGCTATGTCACCACCCATTTTTCGTGAGGCGTTTAACACTGTAATCGTTGTTCCGTGTACAATCCCTTGAGGACCAATATACATGTAAGAACCGGCAGTCATTTGGCCATATTGTGATACGCCCAATGCATTGAATTTTTCCCAATGATCCGGTTTTGAGTAATTAGGGATCACCATACCATTAGTAACCACTACTCTAGGAGCATCTTTATGAGATGGGAAGAGCCCCATAGGATGACCTGAATACATCACTAACGTTTGTTCTTCGGTCATTTGAGACAAATATTGCATAGTAAGCAGATACTGAGCCCAATTTTGGAAAACGGCACCATTTCCACCATAAGTGATCAATTCATGAGGATGTTGTGCAATGGCATAATCCAGATTGTTTTGAATCATCAGCATGATTGATGCTGCTTGCGCACATTTAGCAGGATACTCATCAATGGGACGGGCATACATCCGATAAGCAGGACGAAATCTGTACATATAAATTCTTCCAAATTCAGCCAATTCATGAGCAAATTCTGCAGCTAATTCTTTGTGCCACTCTGGCTTGAAATATCTTAAAGCATTTTTTAATGCTAATTTTTTTTCGGGTATAGTTAAAATATCTTTTCTTTTGGGAGCATGACTTACACTCCAATCATAGGGTTTTGGAGCGGGTAATTGAGAGGGAATCCCTTGCAAAATCTCTTTTTGAAATTCTTGTAAATTCATTGTTATCGTAGTTGTTTAAAGTTGCAAAAATAATGTTTTTCTAAATATCTATTTCTTTTTTGGATTTTTTAAAACTATTCCATTTTTTCATGAATCGATTTAAATCCTTTTCCAATAATTTCATGGGCATCCTGTATCGAGATGAATGCTTCAGGGTCGATCTCAAAAATGTAGTGAACCAGATCGGTAACCTCTCTTCTGTTCACAACAGTGTAAAGCACCTCTTTTTCCTCTTTGGTGTACATCCCTTTTCCATTAAAGATGGTTCCGCCTCTGTTGAGGTCGTGGATGATCGCCATTCTGATCTCTTCACTCTTAGAGGAGATGATAAAAACAGTTTTGTCATCAGAAAACCCATGAAGAACCACATCGATCACTTTTCCCATAATGAAAATCGTCAGCCAGGAGTATAGTGGAATTTTCCAGTCCTGGAACACAGCAAAACCGATGAGTACAATAACTGAATCCACAATCATCAATTGAGTACCAAGGGGCATTTTAGTGTATTTAGATAAAATTGATGCGATTACATCTGATCCCCCGCTCGAAGCCCGTGACCTAAATATCAAACCTACTCCTACGCCCATAATTACCCCACCAAAGATACTGGCTAATAGCACTTCATCCTGCAGTTGCAAAGGATTCGGACCCCATAACAAAACAACGCCATCCGTGAATAAGGCAGTGAGGATAAAGCATACAAAAGTCTTAGCACCAAATTTCGGTCCTAACATCTTTAACCCGATCAACGTCAGTGGTAGATTGAAGAATAGAGCTGACATCCCTACAGGAAACCCAAATTTATGGTGTAAAACAATTGAAATACCATAAATGCCACCCGGAATAATCTTATAGGGGGTCATAAAAAAGGAATACCCCAAGGCCAATATGAAAGTACCAATCAATAAATAAGCATAGGAGATAATCCATTTCTTACTGAATACTTTGTCTTGAAGCTGTGATCTTAATAAACTCATGAATTGTTTGTTAATATTTTCTGGTAAAAGGGTAGCGAATGATGATGAGTGCATGTGCCCATAATGTCTTGAATATGCCAAAATGGTTTTTCATGATCATAAACCGTTCTTTCCATGCTAATTTCCTCTTTTGTGAAGATACGCCTGCAATCATAAAACGGGAAATATATTGATCAATATATCCGCGACATTGTGATTTTTTGAACGATTGAATGGTCCAGTTATAATCGGATGCAATCGAATATTGGAGATTGAATGGTGAAACAATATCTTTTCGAATCAAAATTGACTGATGGCAAACGACCAAGCCATTCAGAAAATGGTTCAAACGGAGCACTCTCGGAGCTATTTTGTGCCGTTCTCCTAGTTCTTGATCCTCTTCATCTATCATAATGGACTGACCGTATATAAAGTCGCATTCCGGCTCTATTTCTATAAGATCTTCAATCTTTTGAAGTATATCTTTGTCGTAAACTTTGTCACCGGCATTGACAAACCATATAAAATCTCCTGTTGAAAGGTTGATTCCTTTATTCATGGCATCATACAAACCTTTATCGGGTTCACTTATCCATTTGAATTGGGAGGGATCAACTCCTAGAAATTCACCTGATGCAATCCTTTCACTCATTTTTTCTATGAGTGGAACTGTTTGATCTTTTGAACCACCATCAATGAGCCAATACTCAAAATTATGATTTGACTGATTGAGAATACTGAGCATTGTTTTTTCTAAAAACTTCTCAGCATTATAGGTGATCGTAATGATGGATATTTTCACAAGATAATTTTTAAGCGGTTACTTTTTTTCTTCTTTGGAGATATAAAACGGTCATACCAACCAACATAATTAAAATTACTGCAATGGAGGAGCCTACGGCCACTTTGTTAGCAAATACTCTAACAAATGGTGTATAGACAAACTCAATTTTATGGGTACCTGCAGGAACCATCATCGCTCTCAAAATGTAGTTAGCTCTGAAGTGTGGAACCTCTTTGCCGTCTAAATAAGCTCTCCAACCCCCTTTTTCATAATAAACTTCAGAGAAGACAACCAATTGTTCTGAAGAAGTTTTCACATCATACTTTAATCTATTTGGAACACATAGGGTGTTTTTCAATGTAGCGGTTGAGTCAGTTGCGAAATTTTGTGTTTTAATCTGATCTTTAAAGCGTTGATCCACAATAGCGGTTTCCTTAAGATTGGCATCTTTAAGGGCTAAGATTTCCTGATCAGGATTTTCGACAAATTTAACTTCTTTTACAAACCATCCATTTCCATATGCATCTCTATTGATAAAAGGATAAGTTTGTCCTTCCCCAACAGGAACTATGAAATATTTAGTATTGAGCATATTAACAATATTCAATTCCTTTGGATCAGGAAGAGAGTCCCCTTTTTGTTCAGCCATCAGTTTAGCACCCACTTTGGGCATCAATTGTTCGGGTGACAAATAAAAGTCTATAATATCTTGGTATCTTCTTAATTTAGCAGGGCTGTAGCCACCAATCGATTTATGATAATAGGAAGTACTCGATTCATTGAATGTGTTTCCGGCTAAATTTAATACTCTATAATTAATATCTTTATCTTGAAGAATCAACTGATCCACTTCTGTAGCTTTGTGTGCATTTTTAGCTTTTCTTTCGGTTTGGAAGTTGTCAGAGCCTAAGTATCTTCTGTCAACGGTCCACATATCGGCAAGTATTAGAACAGCAAGGCCTGCAACGATATAGTTCATGTTTTGAACTTTATTTTTCAAGAATAACCATAATGCTCCGAAAGCTAATCCAATGAATACAATTGATCTGAAGCTATCCTGAATCAACATGGACTTTCTGTAATCTTGTAAAATGAGCATAATACTATCGATACGATCCTGATCAAAACCTGCACCGAGTAGTTGATTTTGGTATCCGGCATCTCCTGCTCCGGTAAAGGTAGCAAACGATCCGAAAATCATGATAAGAACGCACAAACCACCAGTGATAGCAGCACTGATCCAGGTGAATTTCCATGCTTTTTCTTTGGTAATGACACCCGTGAAAATATTTTTAAGCGCGAGCATCCCAAGGATTGGCATCGCTACTCCTGCAATGGTTAGAGCCATTGATGGTGTTCGGAATTTGTTGTAGAAGGGGAGGTTATAGAATAAAAAGTTATTGATCGCTTCAAAATGTCTGCCCCATGCTAAAATAAAGGAGATGATCGTAACGGCAATCACGAACCATTTTTCAGGTCCTTTAACTGCAAAAAGTCCTAGAATAAACAAGAACACCACGATAGCACCGGCGTAAACGGGACCACTGGT
>DAONEU010000058.1:0-6497 GCA_035403245.1 Bacteroidales bacterium
TTTGGGTTTCTTGAACGATACTGATGTAAACCAATGATGCTTTTGTACTTTGTTGATACAATTGGATTCTCTTCAATTGTTTCCGTTTCATAGTGTGGAAATCTTCGAGAAACTCTTCATTATTGGCATAGAAGTTATAATTTTCTTCAAATGTTTCAGCCTCAAGGATATCTAAACAATGATTAATAAAATCAACAATAGTTGTTTTAGTTTTTTGCAATTCCTCTTTTTGTTCATCATTTAATGGGTTAAAGTTGTTTGCAATATGTTCTTCACAAGCCACGCTAATTTTTGCCAATGCATAAATCAATTCTCCAATAAAATCATTTGCTTGATAGAAATATAATCCTCTCTCGAATGCATCTGAAGGGGATAATTTCCTTATTCCTAAGGTACCTAATCGTTTGATTTTCTTAACATCATCTTTATGTGAGTCAATTTTTCCTGATAGATTCCTTAGCGTTTTTAACTCTTCATTGCAGAAAGCATTGATCACTTGGGAGTATCTATCAGCAACATATTGTAACGTTTCAATAGCATTTTCTTTTGAATATTTTCTTAGAAGAGTCAAAGCTTCATCTGTATCATCAGAGGATAATAGATCATCAACAGTTTTTCTTAAAACTTCTTTATTAGCTTTTCTTTTGAATGAAATTTGGCTTCTAATTAAAACTAATGCACCAACTACAATCAAAATCAACATTGCAATTTTACCACCAAAATATAACCCTACAGCAATTACCGCAGTGATGGCAAAAGCAGCGATAGCTGTGATAAACCAACCACCAATGACATTGATAACTCCACTCACACGATAAACAGCACTTTCACGTCCCCATGCTTTATCAGCTAAAGATGCCCCCATGGCTACCATAAAAGTAACATAAGTGGTTGATAATGGAAGTTTTAATGATGTCCCAATTGCAATTAATGAACTAGCTACAACCAAACTAACGGATGCTCGCATTAAATCGAATGCAGTATTATCTTCCTCTTTAATTCCTTCTCTCGAGAATCTGTTATTTAACCAATTAGAAACAGAATTAGGTGTAATATCTACGATATAGGTTGCCATTCTTCTACTTCCTCTTACCACATTTCTGGCAATATTGGATGAACTGAACATTTCATCAGCATCCCCTTGTTTGGATAAACCAATGGATGTGTTGATTACTTTCTTAGCTTTCTTTGAAAACACTAGAGCAGCAACCATGATCGCTCCTGATAAGATTAAGAAGTACCATTCTGTTACAGCAGGCGAATTCATTGCACTCATTTTTAGTGTATTGTAGATATCACCACCTCCTTGAGCCATATATTCTCTAAATGCTGAGAACCCGGCTAATGGCATTCCGACAAAATTAACCAGGTCGTTACCAGCAAAAGCAAAAGCTAAAGCAAAAGTACCCACTAACACAACGATCTTCAGAATGTTTACTTTCAACCACTGAAGAACTTGCATCAAAACTGTAAAAAACGCGAAACAGATCAATAATATTTGAGATGTATGTGCATTGATATAGCTAACATTTTCTTTGGTCATAAATGTAGTATCCTTAAACCCTTTGATCAACATAAAATATACAATAGAAGTAACAGCAATACCTCCAAATATAGCTCCAAAATATTTCATATTGACTTTATAGTTAAAAGTGAATATGACACGAGTGATATACATAATAATGGTACCAAAGAAAAAGGCCAATGCAACTGAAACAAAAATGGCCAGAATCACTTGGAGTGCTTTATCAGTATTCAATAACATATTGTATGATAATGTTGGATCTTGAATGATTTTAATGGAAGCTATTGCAAATGTCGCTCCTAATAATTCAAAAACCATAGAAACAGTTGTTGATGTAGGTAATCCTAAGTTATTGAATAGGTCGAGGAGAATCACATCTGTAACCATAGCGGCAACAAGAATCAACATAATCTCATAAAAATAAAACTCTTGCGGTTGAAAAATCCCTCTTCTGGCAATCTCCATCATCCCATTACTAAATGTGGCCCCTATGAAAACACCCAGAGCGGCAATAAACAGGATCACTTTAATGTTGGCAGCTTTACTACCAATAGCAGAATGTAAAAAGTTAACAGCGTCATTACTTACTCCAATTACCAAATCAAAAATGGCTAATAGAAATAATAGTGCAACTAAACCAATAAAATAAATTTCAGGATTCATATAATTCTAATTTAAGATTTCTTTAGACTAAATAAAAACTCCAATCCCCCACCCTGTCTGTTTTTCACAAAGATGGTTCCATGATGTAATAAAACGGCATTTTTAACGATAGATAACCCTAATCCGGATCCACCGGTATCTCTGGTTCTTCCCTCATTGACCCTGTAAAATCGTTCAAATAATCGGGACAGATGTTTTTCATCGGGAATACCAACTCCGGTATCAAAAAATGAAAAATAGTAATAATCCGCAACTTCGTTATAGTTTGAGATTTTTATTTTTATGCTATTACCGGCATATCTAACCGCATTGTCTATCAGATTTCTGAAGATAGCGTAGATAAGAGAGTAATTTCCTTGTATAATCACTTTATCGGTAATATCCCACTCCATCACAATCTCTTTTTCTTTAAACACCTCCTTGTACTCAGAATGGAGTAATTGAATTATGGCAGCAATAGACACATCCATAATTTCAAATGATTGAGGTGCATCTTCAATTCTGCTGATTAAAGAAACATCCTGGATAATTTCAGAGAGTACAATTGTTTTATTATATGCTTTTTGAATAAAAAGATCTTTTTTATCTGAGTCTAAATTTTGTTCAATTACGGTCTCAAGAAATCCTCTGATACTTGTAACGGGTGTTCGCAATTCATGAGCAATATTAGCGGTAATTTCACGCTTCAACATGCTGATTCTTTGTTGTTTGGTAATGTCGTTTAAAGAGATTTCAAAACTATCATCATCAAAAATATTTACTTGAACAGAAAACTCTCTGGCTTGTTTTTCAATCTGACTCTCAAAATATTTCTCCCCTTTTTTGCGGGTCAGTATAAAATCGCTTATTGGAACAAATAGTTCCCCAGCAAATAAAGCTTCAGGATCACTATTAGCGCCATCCACTAATAGATTAAGATATTGCAAGAAAAGACCATTGAAGAAATCCACTTTTTTATCAGATGAATAGAAACAGATCCCTTCTTCTGAACTTTGAACATGTTGTAAGAGTTTTTCTCTTTCCATCACCAACTTCTTTTCTGAATCTCTGATCACTTTATAATTACTAACAATTTTGCGACTTAAATCTCCTAACTCATCATCAGGAAACTCACTAATATTCAATTCTTTTCGATGAAAATTGGAACTTTCAGTTGTTTCAATAAAATCTCTTAATTGTTTTATCGATTTTCCAACTTTAGTCGCTAACAAATTGAATAAAAATAATGAAAAGAGAAATAGGATTAAAATAAAGTAAATAAATAAAAGATCTGAATTCAAATAGGTCTTCAATTCAGAATTATAAGGTAAGGCTACTCTTAAAAAATAGTGTTCATAACTCTTGGCATAATACACATATTTTTGTTTAGTTGAATTTGATTTCCGGATATCACTTCCAAAACCATTATTTTTGGCTTTAATTACCTCTGATCTTTTTAAATGGTTCTCTAATTTGGAGAGATCATTTACACTGTTATCAAAAACAACCTTGCCCGATTTTTCAATGATGGTAATTCTAATATTAGTAGGAAAATATTGAAGTAGTGAAGCGATAGAATCCTTAGAAATAGTTGGATTCTTTACTAAATAGGAATGAAAAATATCGGTATAGATATTCAAATTTTTTTCGATACTCTCAATTCGGAATTTTTTCTCTCTGTGGTTTTCAAAGGTGATAACGCCAACCGTAAACAATGAAAATATTGCAAATAGATAAATGAATAGTTTCTGTTTATAGTTTAGTTTCATTTTCTTTCAGGATTAAATCTGTAACCGTATCCTGATCTATTTGAAATCATTGTAGAACATTCGCCCATTTTTTTTCTCAAACGGGTTATATGAACATCAACGGTTCTAACAGTAATGAATGGGGTATCTTTCCATAAAGCTTCAATAATATCTTCACGTGAAAAGATTCTTTCCGGATTTTGAGCTAAAAGCAAAATGATCTCAAATTCTTTCTTCGTCAATTCGACTCTTTCTCCACTAATTTTGATCTCTTTAAGAACTGTATCAATTTTCAAAGGTTCAAAATCCAACTCACTTGGAATTCCTGAACTCTCTTTTTGAGGTGTTCTTTTTAATACTGCTTTTACGCGAGCAACTACCTCTTTGATAGAGAAAGGTTTGGTAATATAGTCGTCGCCACCCACTGAAAAGCCGGTTAACATCTCATTTTCACCCGATTTGGCCGTTAAGAAAATAATGGGAACCGTTTTTCCTTTTTTGCGAATCTGCTCTGCAAATTTGTAACCGGAGATACCACCCATCATTACATCCAAAAGAATTAATGAAAAAGTATCATCTAATTTAAAATCTGCTTCTTCTGCTGAATAAGAAACGACGACTTCATATCCTTCACTTACCAGATTAAACTCTAGTATTTCACAGATTTCAGGCTCGTCGTCTACAATTAAAATCTTATTTGGCATCTAGTTTACATTACATTGCAAATATATAAAAATATTTACATTCTTTTTCTATAGATGCAAAAATCGTAAGTTAAAATTACAACAAAGTTACAAAAATGTTACAAAAATGTTACAGATTATTCTTCTTCTGTATCATTTTGATTATCAGTTTCCTCAGAATTTCCATCCAGATATTCTTCAGTTTTAATCACCGGTTTATGTTTGAGCACTTTTGCATCTACATAAAACACGACATCTTCTACCAAATTGCTACAATAATCACCTATTCTCTCTAATTTTCTGACTACTAAAATCAATTCCAGACCACTTCTAATCATGGTTGGATTATTGAGTAAGAATTGTGTCATGATGTTAAAAGAATTTTTATAAATAGTATCTACTTCATCATCTTTACACAAAATTTTTCCATAAACATCAGTTCTTCCTGAATTAAACAAGGCAAAAGTATCGGTTAACATTCCGATAACCAAATCAAACATGATTTCCACTTTTAATTCTACAACAATTTTAGGATTTAAAATGGTTGAATTATCCATGATCACATAACGAGCAATACTTTCAGCAAAATCGCCAATTCTTTCTAGAGAACTTGTAATTTTAAGCAATGATAATACCAATCGTAAATCGATAGCAACAGGTGCATAAAGTGCAATATGGTTTTCACAATCACTTTCAATTTTTAGTTCATATAGATCAACGCGTTTTTCACGGCTAACAACTTCGCGTGCTAATTCTATATCATCATTTAGAAGTGCATTTTTAGATTTTTCAATTTGTGTGATTACAAATTTCCACATTTGAATCACTTCCTCTTTGAGCAATATTAATTCCTGCTCTGAATGTTTCATATTCATAATGATTATTTTTTTTTAAATTTAAATATCAACCAAATCTTCCGGTAATGTAGTTTTGAGTTTGTTCATTTTCCGGATTCAAAAATATTTTTTTAGTATCATCAAATTCCACTAATTCCCCAAGCATAAAGAAGCCTGTTTTATCGCTTACTCTAGCTGCTTGTTGCATATTGTGAGTTACAATTACGATAGTATAATCTTTCTTTAGCTCATGAATCAACTCTTCAATTTTGGAAGTTGAAATAGGATCCAAGGCTGATGCAGGTTCATCCATAAGCAACACTTCAGGACTTACAGCTAAGGCTCTGGCAATACACAAACGTTGTTGTTGTCCACCTGACAATTCAAATGCTGATTTATGAAGTTTGTCTTTTACTTCTCCCCAAAGAGCAGCCCCTTTTAAGGATTCTTCTACTCGTTGATTGATAAATTGTTTATCTCCCATATCATTTACCCTAAGGCCATAGGCGACATTTTCAAAAATCGTTTTGGGAAATGGGTTTGGTTTTTGAAACACCATCCCTATCCTTTTTCTGAGATCATCTACCTGAATAGATTTTTGATAAATGTTTACTCCATTGACATAACATTCTCCTGTTAGCTTAGTATCATCAATCAAGTCATTCATTCTGTTAAACAACCGAAGAAATGTTGATTTACCACAACCGGATGGGCCAATAAATGCTGTTACAGTATTTTTATCCATTTTCATGCTGATATCTTTTAAGGCATGAAAACTACCATAGTAAAAATTTATATTTTTTGTTTCTATCATTTTTTAATGAGATTTTAATTTTTTATTGAGTCGTTTTCTGATTACAGCAGCGAGTAAGTTCATTATTAAAACTATTATTATTAGAACTAAAGCAGTTCCATAAGCAATGGGACGAGTTTGTTCCATGTTGGCTCCGCTGGTAGCTAAAACGTACAAGTGGTAAGGAAGAGCCATCGCTTGATCGAATATTGATGTCGGTAGTTTTGGAAGAAAATAGGCCGCAACAGTAAACAAAATTGGTGCGGTTTC
>DAONEU010000058.1:6597-11534 GCA_035403245.1 Bacteroidales bacterium
CCTAAGGGAAAGGCTATGATGATACTCCCTAAAACAAGGCATAAAGTTCCTACGATAGCAGGAAAAATACCGCCTGCAGTCATCCCTTCTGTGGGTGCTGTTGTTAAAAATTTCCAGTTTATTACACCAATTCCGTTATATATGATAAATCCTAAAATCCAAAATAAGATTGCTAAGACAATGATTCCCAGTATTCTGAAAGTTAAAAAGGCTACTTGTTCCGATCTTTTCTTGTTCATGTTATAATCCGTTATTTTGAGGTTTTTTTGAGATCATTTCTGCAATTATACTAATCACCATGGTGATTACAAAAAGAATACATCCCAATAAGAAAAGGGATTGGTAGTGTGTTCCACCGGCGGGTGCTTCCCCTAATTCGGCAGCAATGGTTGCAGGTATTGTTCTGACCGGTTGAAACAAAGTTGGAGGTAAAATCGCAGCATTTCCTGTTACCATTAAAACCGCCATGGTCTCTCCTATGGCCCTTCCAATTCCTAGCACAACAGCAGCAGATATTCCGGAAATGGAAGATGGTATAACCACTCGATAGGTTGTTTGCCATTTGGTTGCACCCAGTGCCAAACTTCCCTCTCTCAGTGCCTTTGGGGTATTTCTCATTGCATCTTCTGAAACAGTTATGATTGTAGGTAATGCCATGATTGCCAAGATTAAGCTGCCTGTAAAAGCTGTTTCTCCCACATCCAGGTGAAACACCCTTTGTACAATTGGAACCAGAACTACCAATCCAAAAAAGCCATAAACCACTGATGGAATCCCGGCTAAAAGTTCGATTGTAAATTTCAGATAATTTCGGGCCTTTTCCCCTGCTAATTCGGATAAATAGATAGCAACTCCCAATCCTAAAGGTAATGCAATCAAAATAGCTACTAAACTAACGAGAAGTGTTCCTAGAATCAGAGGTAACACACCCAATTGTGCGGATGGTTTAGAGGTTGGCATCCACTCTTTACCTCCAAAAAAGTCTAATAGTGAGATCTTTCTCGCTTCAACCATCTTAACCCCTTCCAAATTTTTTGGTGCATATTGAGTGGGCAAATAGGCTACAATATTGGGATTAGCTTTTACAACTTCTCCTAGCTTTTGAGGCAATAAAGCATAATTTTCTCCCATCTCCTCTTCCGGAACCAAATCAAAGATCTCTTCAAATCTAAAAACTTTGATTTCCTGATCCGCTCCCCCTAAAGATTTCCAATTATCCACTTCAACATCAAAAATTTGTTTGATTTCGTAAGAGTTTAATGAGTTTACAGGATTTTTAGCGTTGACAAAAAGTTGGTATCCTTCTTCCACTACCGGACTTTTAAACAACCCTGATCCCTCTTTGAAAAGGAATATAATAATAAGCAGGATAGTGACACTTGTCACCATCCCGCTTACTGTTAGCATTCCTTCAACTATTCTTTCAACAAATCTTTTTAATTTTTTCATTCTCAAAAGATTCCGAAATTATTTTACTGGGATATAACCCACTTTAGATACGATTGCTTGTCCTTCAGCTGATAAAACGAAATCTAAATAAGGTTTCACTTTCTTTTCCACTTTTAAATCGTAGTAGTAATATAAAGGTCTTACGATTGGATAGGTTTTGTTTTTAGCATTGGCAACGGTTGGTTCTACATAAGTTTTGCCTTTGTCATAAGAAACATGGATTGCTTTCACATTTTTATTAAGGTAAGCCATTCCTACATAAGCGATTGCTCCTTTAGTTTGAGCAACAGATTGCATGATAGCTCCGGTAGCAGGCATACTCATGATACCATTCATGTAGTTTTTGTTTTTCAAAACATGTTCTTTGAAGAATTCATAAGTCCCGGATGATGTTTCTCTAGAGTAAACTACAATTTTCATATCATCACCACCCACTTGTTTCCAATTGGTGATTTTTCCGGTGAAGATCCCTTCTAGTTGTTCTCTGGTTAAGTTAGTCACTTTGTTAGCAGGATTAACAACAACTGCTAGTGCGTCATAAGCTACTACCACCTCTTTGGATGTTCTTCCGGTTTCTTGTAGTTTTTGTTTTTCAGTGAATTTCATTCTTCTGGAAGCCATGGCGATGTCAGTAGTGTTGTCAACTAAAGCTGCAAGACCAACTCCGCTTCCGCCACCGTTTACGGTTACTGATTTGCCTTTGTTAGCTTTCATATACTGTTCAGCTAACTTTTGGGAAAGTGGCAACATGGTGTCAGATCCTTTGATTACTTGAGCAGTTCCTAGGATTTGAATGCTCAACAAAATGGTTGCGATGATGAGTAATTTTTTCATTTTATATTTTTTTTGTTTTTGTTAATTCTTTTTTTTGATGGTACAAAAGTATTTTGAGATGATTACGTTTTAATCTCTTTTTTGTTAAGTTTTAGTTACATTAGAATTTATATTGTAATCTAAGGGTGAAAATATTATCTGCCACATCTTTAGAATAATCAGCATTACCATTTACGGTGATATTGGTTGTATATTCATTTCTAACGATTTCGTAGAAAGCTTGAACTCTTACATTTGAAGAGACTCTCCATAACATACCTAAACCATAGTTTTTATTGATCAAGTCTGTTTTATCTTTAATCTCATCCCCTGCAAGTTGTGTATTTGGATCTAAATACCCATATTTTAATACGATACTAAGTGGCGTTTTATAAATATCCTGAATTAAATAAACATGTCCACCAAAGAAATTTCTCATATAGTTGAAAGATTTGTAAGCAGTTGTTCCATCGCTATAAGTGTTAGATTTAGGAGAGCCAAAGTCACTTTTAACAGATGGTTGTGTTCCCCCTAAGATTTCACCTCTCACGTTGGTTAATCCGGATGCTGTAGATAGTGTAAATTGAGCATCAACGCCCCAATATTGACGGGTATTAAGTTGATTAGCTTCAACAGTTGTTTTTACCCATTTGTTTAAATCGTCTACTTTTTCAACATTATAAATGAAAGTGTCTGCATTATTAACAGTACCATAGTAGTATGATGCACCTAGTCCAAATGATACATTAGATGTTGATTTGATGTAGCTTACTCTTCCAATAAAGTCCATTTTCCCATTGTCATCCTGACGGATACCGTTACCTGAGAATAGTCCGGCTTCAAGCTTTAAACCTTCTAAGATGAAGTTTTTAGGAGCACCGATGGTTAACATTCCACCCATATCTCTTTCGTCAGGGAACAATTTTTGAAATACCAATGAACGTTCAGGAGATTCTCTTCTGGAAGAGGAGTATCTGATTTCGTCACCAAATGGTCTGTCGAAGATCCCGGCAGTCAATGCGATATAATCAGCTTTAGGGTGCCATACTTTTAAGTAAGCATCTTTAAAACTAACCCCTTTCTCGGTGATATCTAGTTGAAACGTAGCGCTTCCCATTTTTTCGGTCCATTCGAATTTGATTCTACCTCTACGTACGCCGAATCTAAGGTATTCACCATTTTCGAAGTCGCGATCTTTCATATATTTGGTATTCAAGCCCACTTTTGTAGAAGCGAACTCTTGAGCATATTCTCCTTGAAACTGGAAATATCCGGATACTTTAAGCTTATTCAATTTTTTAATTCCGGCAGTGTTTACATCAATTTGTTCATGCATTATTTGCATTGAATCTTTTTGAACTTCTTCTTGAGCGGTAAGGGTGTTAAAAATAAACAGACCTAGGATAAAGATTAAAATTTTTTTCATTTTTTTACAATTTAGTGATTAATATTTTTCTATTTTTTGGTAATGTAATTCGATTGATACATGAATTTTTTCATGGTGCAAAAAAACAACCGATATGTTACCAAAATAAGAAGTTGGTGTTACGATTTGGTTAAAAATGGACAAAGTGCTCGATTATCCGTTGAGCTTTGATTAAATATTCTAAGAAATAACGGGTAAAAATTGACTTATTTATCTCACTTTAAATACATTACAAATACACCATTTTTTCAATCGAAACAGCACCCTACTTTTATAAGAATAGTTTTTTTAACTTTCATCGTTACTATTCAACCATATTTTGTAGCTTTGCAAATCAAAATTCAATACCATGAAAAAATTCATTCTAATTTTAGTTTTCATCATATTCTCTTTGAGCTCCATTCATGCTCAAATAACACCTGCATTAGGAGAATTATTAATTACTGATACTCTTGAACTAAATCCTTTACACCCCTGGATTGAGATTCCTGACGCTGCCAACAACATTTGGCAAGTGGGAACTCCTCAAAAACCCTATTTTAATGCTGCATATCATAATGGATCTCCCATTATGACAGATACCATAAATGTATACCCGATTAATATAGATCAATATTTTCAAATAACGATCCCTCAGATTGACTCCCTTTGGGGTGAAGTAAATCTATCCTTTTACCACAAATACGATACGGATACACTTTTAGATGGTGGAATAATTGAGGCCTCTTACGACGGTGGAATATCTTGGATCAATATTGAAGACGATATTAATCATATAAATTTTAACTTTATCAATATTGCACAAGATACCATTAAAGGCGCAGAAATTGGCTTTTCCGGAAGGTCTGAAGGTTGGCAATACTGTGAATTGTATTGGTTATATATCATTGGTGTTAAAGATCGGGAATCTCCATTTAACCCAATCATTCGATTCAGGTTTAAAAGTGATGAGATCAATACCAATAAAGAGGGCTGGATGATCGATCAAATCGTTTTTAGAGGATATGAAATGATGGGAGATGTTGATGAATTCAACAAAAATTTGGTGAAAATATATCCCAATCCATCTTCAGATTTAATTCATTTTAACTCACCAAATCTAAATTTGAATAACTGCAATGTATGTATCTTTGATGTTTCTGGTAAAATTGTATTGGAAACTACCATAACTGATGATCAAACTATCAATACTGCCCATTTACAATCTGGTATCTATTTTTATAAATTGATATTTGGTAATGAAATTCAA
>DAONEU010000059.1:0-11407 GCA_035403245.1 Bacteroidales bacterium
TAAATCAAATAAACTAGAAATAGAACACCAAGTCCGATTAATATCCAGGTGAGTTCACCGGAATATTTATCAATCAAATCTTTTTGACCATGAGCTAAATATCCAAGAACAGCAAGGATAACATTCCAGCAAAAAGCGCCTAATGTAGTAAATAGCAAAAAAGTTCCTATTTTCATTTTGGCTAAACCGGCAGGTATGGAAATCAATTGTCTGATGGCAGGGATTAATCTACCCACAAAAGTGGAAAGAATTCCATTTTCATTGAAATAATTTTCGGCTTTTTCTACCCCTTTTTTGTTTAAAAGAAGAAGTTTCCCGAATTTTGTTTCAACAAACCAATAGACAAATGGTCTACCTAAGAAAAATGCTAGATAGTAGTTAATTAATGCACCAAATATTGCACCTATTGTTGCAAAAAGTGTAACAATTAAAATGTTTAAGATCTTATTATCAGTAACATATAGTTCACTTTCAGGATTACAAGCATTATAAGCGGCTGGTGGAACAACAATTTCAGATGGGAACGGGATAAAAGAACTCTCTATAGTCATAAATAGCGTGATCGTAAAATAGTTCAAGTTATCTAGGTACTTCCCGACTGCTTTTTCAGTAAAAGATTTTTTTTCTTGTTTAACGGTATCAACAGCAGTTTGAGCATGTAAAATGGAGAAACTGCAAAGGAGCAATAATGCAACGATAATTTTTTTCATTAGGGTTGGTATTGTTGAATAAGATAAATAACATCATCATAAGTTTCCAAAACAGGAGACAAAGCCATAAATTCTGAATGCGCTTCATAGTTGGTTAATAATGCCTCAGAAAGGGCTTCTTTTCCTTCATCAGTGCGATTTGTTATGAAACAAAAGGCAGCGCGGTAATAATTCATCATTTCAGGTTTTGCTTTATCTTCGATATCCAAATTATAGAAATCGAATAGATAATATCCAATTTCGTAAAACTCATTAGCTACACAGAAATGGGCTAAATATTTGAAGAAATCTTCATAATCTTCCAGTTGATGTAAGGTGAGATTTATTAAATTGGTAAGCGTATCGAATTGTTCTTCTTCTGAATAAAAAATAAGAGATTGAAATAAAAGATCCATATCTTGAGGAGAATTGGTGAAAGCTTTCTCAATGAAAACGCGAGCTTCATCCTCTTTATTCTCCTTTTGCAAAATCTGAGCAATCCCAATAATTGCTTCATTATGGTTTGGATTTATATCTAATGTTTTACGATAGTAATCCATCGATTTTTTGTTTTTGCCTAATAGAGCATAACAATCTGCGATATTGGAAAGAGAATGAAAATCACCCGGGTCAATCTCTTGTGCTTCTTTATAATACTCAATTGCTTTTTCATACTGTTTCATTTCAAAATAGGAATTTCCAATATTGAAATTGGCAGTGGCAATCTCATTATCACAGGTTAATGCTAGTTTATATGCTTCAATAGAATCTTCATAACGATCTAACCAACTATAGGACAGACCTAATCCAAACCAGGTAGCACCGGCAAATGGAAACTCTTCAGTTAAGGCAGTATAAAATTCTAAAGCTTGATCATACCATTTTTCTTCCTCAAAAACAAAAGAAAAAATGGAGAGTTGTTCTTCAAAAGAGATGTCTTTTTCTAAAGCAAATTTGACATGATCCAAAGCCTCGAGATATTGTTTTTTCTTCAATAATTCAAATCCAATCAAAAAATGGATATCAGGTTCATTGGGTGCAATTTGTAATGCTTTTTTGAGCAATTTTACATTGTCCTCATTGCGATTCAAAATATTTGATAAATAAACTTTCTCCATATAAAATTCAGGAGTAGGTTCAAACTCATTGGCTATACGATCTAATTCCTCTTCAGCAAGGTCCAATTCAAATTTTAATATATGAGCTTTTACTTTATAGAGGCGGAATGCAGCATTTTGTTTGTACAACTCAGTCGCTCTTTCAATAGCGATATCCAAATATTCAAAATCAAAAACATTGAGTAGCTCCTCAATGATGATCTCATATTCTTCTGCGTCATAATATTTGCTCACTTGAGCATCTACAGATTCTTTAAATTCTGTAACTAATTGATTGTCACTCTCTTCAAACTCTTTCATCACTTTTTTTATTGAAGGGCAAATATACAAAAAAACCTGTATTTTTGCAAGTAAGAATTAACTCAATTTATTAAAACAAACTCATTTATGGCTATTCTAGTAAAAAACATTAAGAAATTGATTCAAGTAGAGAATCAGCCGGTTGAACTCAGAGCCGGAAAAGAGATGCAAACACTTATCTGTATTGATGATGCATTTTTAATCACTAAAGGGGAGTTGATATTCGAATTTGGTACAATGGATCAGCTTACGGACGAAATGATTGAGTCAATAGATGAACCCATTGAAGAGATTGATGCTGCCGGGAAAATGGTATTTCCCTCTTTTTGTGATTCACATACCCATTTGGTTTATGCCGGAAGTCGCGAAATAGAATATATTGACAAAATTAAAGGGCTTTCTTACGAAGAGATTGCTAAAAGGGGAGGAGGAATCAATAATTCTGCGAAAAGACTCGCTGAATCAACTGAAGAGGAGCTGTTTAATGCAGCTATGGAGCGATTGACGGAAATAGCTTTAATGGGAACCGGTGCTGTGGAGATTAAAAGTGGCTACGGATTAGATACAGAAAACGAACTTAAGATGTTACGTGTAATTCAGAGATTGAAAGAGAGTTCCCCTTTGATTATCAAATCGAATTTTTTAGGGGCTCATGCAGTCCCTTTGGCTTATAAAGGTCGACAAACGGAGTATGTTGATCTGATTATCAATGAGATGATTCCTATGATTGCCGCAGAAGATTTAGCTGATTTTATAGATGTTTTTTGTGATAAAGGATTTTTCACCCCAGAAGAAACGGAACGTATCCTGATGCAAGGGATCAAATATGGGATGCGTCCAAAAATTCATGCCAATGAACTCGATTATTCCGGTGGAATTCAGGTGGGTGTGAAATATAATGCCTTATCGGTGGACCATTTGGAATATACCGGAGATGAAGAGATCGAAGCCCTTTTGGGTTCTGAAACGATGCCCACATTTCTTCCGGGTGCTGCATTCTTTTTAGGGATGATTTATGGTCCGGTTCGTAAAATGATCGATGCCGGTTTACCTATTGCGTTAGCATCCGATTACAATCCGGGATCATCACCATCCGGCAATATGCAGCTAATACTATCTATGGGTTGTGTCAATTATAAAATGTTACCTGAAGAAGCGATCAATGCAACCACTTTGAATAGTGCTTATGCCATGGGTGTGAGCGACATAGCAGGGTCCATCGCAAAAGGGAAAGTTGCCAACTTCTTCATTACCAAACCGATCCCAACGATTGAATTCATGCCTTATGCATACGGAAGCAATAAAGTGGATCAAGCATTTTTAAAAGGGAAACACGTTAAACCACATTATCATGGAACAAAAACGGTTTGATCCAAGTGTCAATATCTGATACCTAAAAACTGATAGCTGATAACTTACAGTTTACAGCTAAAATGGTAAATCATCATCCGGATTGCTGGAGTCTAACTGCTCGTTCATTTTAGAATTGAACGTGTCAAATCCCGTATTAGGTGGAAATGCACCACCAGTATCACCCTCGCGACTATCAATATCGGAGAATTTGGTATATCTGCTTTCGAAACGAACTCTGACGTTGCCGGTAGCCCCATGTCTGTTTTTCTCAAACATGATATCAGCTCTACCTTGAGCGATCGAATCATCTTCAAAAGTGTCTAATTTATAGTATTCAGGTCTGTAAATAAACAATACCATATCCGCATCCTGCTCGATAGATCCTGATTCCCGTAAGTCGGAAAGCATTGGTCTCTTAGTGGCACCACCCCGGGTTTCAACGGCACGAGATAACTGTGACAACGCAATCACCGGAATACTTAACTCTTTTGCCAAAGCTTTCAAGGATCTGGAGATGTAACTGATCTCCTGCTCACGAGTACCTTTGCCTTTATCTTTGTCGGAACCCCCTTGCATCAACTGCAAGTAGTCGACAATAACTAACTGAATATCATGTTGATGTTTTAAACGTCTGCATTTTGCCCTTAAATCGAATACACTCAATGCAGGTGTATCATCAATGATTAGGTTGGCACTGCTTAAATTTCCGATTTTATTGGTTAACTGAATCCATTCAGTTTCATCAAGTTTTCCTTTAGAGATCCTTTCAGAATCGATACCGGTTTCGATTGAAAATAGACGGTGAACGATCTGGGTTGCGGACATTTCCAGTGAAAAGAAAGCGACAGGTTTGTTATATTCAATAGCTGCATTACGGGCAATTGAAAGCACAAAAGAGGTTTTTCCCATACCCGGACGAGCAGCCAGAATAACCAGGTCAGACTTTTGCCAACCCCCGATTTTTTCATCGATAGCCCTTATTCCTGTAGGAACACCATGGTATGCTTCGTCACTATTTCTGATCATGATCAACTCATCCAATGCTCTTCTGACAACCTCTGTTAACTCTTTACTTTCCCGTTTAAAGTTATTCTCAACAATTCCAAAAAGCTCCGTTTCTGCTTCATCCATCAACTGCAAAACATCTTTGGAATCATCATAAGCATCCTTAATGATGGAACTGCAAGTAGTTATAAGTGAACGAAGAACATATTTCTCCATCACAATACGAGCATGATACTCAATATTGGCAGAGGATGCAACACGATTTGTCAAAGAGGCAATATAGGAAGGCCCTCCCACAAATTCCAACAACTTATTTTTACGAAGCATGTTGGTAACGGTTAGCAAATCAATGGGTTCTGAGTTTTTAAAAAGTTCCCTGACCGTCGTATAAATATGTTGGTGTGCCTCTTTATAAAACATGCTGGGGGTAAGTGTATCGATCACTTCACCAACGGCATCCGAATTGATCATGATGGCTCCTAATATTGCCATTTCAAAATCAACAGCCTGTGGTGTGAGCTTCCCGGTCATCCCCATAGAAGTTTCTATCGTATTATATGATAGTTTGTTTTCAGTCTTTTTACTTGTAAGATTTTCGTTTGCCATAATTTATATCAACTGGATATCTTTTTTTTTGAACATTCAAAAATAATTAAAATTTGGATAAATATCTATTCTTAATGCCGAAACTTATCAACAACACAAAAAAAAATCGTAAATTTGCACCTTTTAATGAATTAACAAATTAGACACTATGAATACAGTGAAAATGAGAATCATTACCCTATTCTTTACATTATTGAGTTTTACCCTTTTTGCCCAAAAAGCTCCCGTTATTAAAGGAAAAATTCTTCATAACAAATATTCTGAAGTAGTTTTGAAGATTGCATATAAGGTTGACTCAGTTGTATATGGTAAAGCATCAATCGATAAAGATGGAAACTTTTTATTGAATACAACAGTGACTAAACCCGATTTATACAGATTGGTGTTGTCTGACAAGGACTTTTTCCTTTTTGTCCTTCAACCAGGTGAAGTAATTGATGTGACTTTTGATTCTGAAAATCTTCAATCTATTGTATCTGTTTCCGGATCTAACAATATGACTTTTGTGAAAAATGCTGCCGATATGATTTATAAAAGTAAATTGTTTTTGGATAGTTTGAACACAGCACTTCAAGCTGATCCAATACAGCTCTATTACAATCAATTGTTTCAGGATTTTCATCAATATCATCAAACCAATCAGGATGTTGACCGATATATTTCAACACTGTATAACACTTACGATACTTTGAATAAATATATCCAACAAAATACAGATAATGGAAAGATTAAATCAAAAGAATTAGATCAAGTTATTGCCGTTTTGGTACCTTATCTTAAAAATTTGGAGAATTCTTATCTTCCATTAAAAAACTATTTAAACAATGCGCCCTCTTTCTATAATTTCACATCTAACAGAGTTCAAAATGCGTCAGATTTTTATAAAATGTTGGATGAATCCTATATCAATAAAGTTAATGATCGTCATCAATTGGTTCAAAACTCATTTCAAGCGCTTATTAGTGAAGTGTCTCGCTTAAATAAAACCAGAGATTCATTGGTTTTTAATGAATTAATGAGTAATACAAAAATAAAGAAGGCTTTTGTGGAGGATATTTTGAGTGTGATCAAAAAATATCCGGTGAAATATGAAGATTTAACAACCTATAAATCAAATGCCGAAAATACAGATAAAATGGCCAATACCATAAAAGAGGAGTGCCAAAATCGAGTAAAAGCAGTGATTCAAAAATATCAAAACAAATATAATACAGAGAATATTTCCAATGATAAGAATTTGAAAGATTTGATTCTAAGTAATAAAGAGAATCTGGCCGTTTTGATGTTCATTGATATGTATCCTCGGGAACAAAACATGGAATTTCATCAAGAGATCATTAAAACATTAAATGCTAAATATCCTGATAATCCATTAGTTATGGAAAGACAAAAAGTGGAAAGTGCTCCAAAAAATCCTACAGCCATCGGTGCTATTGCCCCTGAATTGGAGTTTCCGAATCCTGATGGAAAAATGTTAAAATTATCAGATTTAAGAGGAAAAGTTGTTTTGATTGATTTCTGGGCAGCATGGTGTCGCCCATGTAGAATGGAAAACCCAAATGTAGTAAAAGATTACCATCAATATAAAGATAAAGGATTTGAAGTATTCAGTGTTTCTTTAGATCGAGATAAAGCATCGTGGACTAAAGCGATCCAGGATGATGGTTTGGTTTGGCCAAATCATGTAAGTGATTTAAAATATTGGTCATCGCAAGCTGCTGCTATATACGGAGTTACATCCATTCCTGCTACTTTCTTAATTGGAAAAGATGGTCGCATTATTGCTAAAAACCTTAGAGGTGAAGCTTTAGGACAAGCGTTGGAAGAACTTTTAGGAAAATAATTAATTAATAAATAAAGATAAAATAATTAAATGAAAAACATAAGAAATTTTTGCATTATTGCGCACATCGATCATGGAAAAAGTACGCTGGCGGATCGATTGTTGCAATATACAGGAAGTGTAGTGGATAGAGATTTTCAGGATCAGGTACTGGATGATATGGATTTGGAAAGAGAACGGGGTATAACCATTAAAAGCCATGCCATCCGGATGAATTATACGTATAAAGGGGAGGAGTATGTTTTGAATTTAATAGATACTCCGGGACATGTCGATTTTTCTTATGAAGTTTCCCGTTCGATAGCCGCTTGCGAAGGTGCTCTACTTCTTGTAGATGCCACTCAGGGCGTTCAGGCTCAAACTATCTCTAATCTATATTTAGCAATCGATCATAATCTGGAAATTATTCCGGTTATCAATAAGATGGATATGGCTTCCGCTATGCCGGATGAAGTGAAAGATCAAATAGTTGATTTGTTGGGTTGTAATCTCGAAGATATTATCGAAGCGAGTGGAAAAACCGGCTTTGGAGTAGAAAATGTATTGGAAGCAGTAATAAACAAAATCCCTGCTCCTAAAGGGGATCCAAATGCCCCTCTTCAGGCTTTGATCTTTGATTCCGTTTTTAACTCCTACAGAGGTGTGATCTCCTATTTCAGAATTTTTAACGGTACAATCAATAAGGGTGATTTGGTTAAATTCTTCTCTACTGACAAAGAGTATAATGCAGATGAGATCGGCTATCTGAAAATGAAACCTGAACCTACTCAGACGATGTCTGCAGGTATGGTAGGCTATATCATTTCCGGGATAAAAACTTCCTTAGAAGTTAAGGTGGGAGATACCGTTACACATGTTGAGAATCCTTGCGAAACTATGATTTCTGGATTTGAGGATGTAAAACCTATGCTTTTTGCCGGTATCTATCCTACTGACGCCGATGATTATGAAGAGTTACGAGCTTCTTTAGAGAAACTTCAACTCAACGATGCATCTCTTACTTTTGTCCCTGAATCTTCAGCTGCGCTTGGCTTTGGTTTCCGTTGCGGTTTCTTAGGATTGCTGCACATGGAGATCGTTCAGGAACGACTTGACAGAGAATTCGATATGGATGTGATCGCTACTGTACCTAACGTTTCTTATAATGTTATAACAACTAAAAAAGAGTTGTTAGAGGTGCATAATCCTTCCGGAATGCCCAACCCAAGTGAGATTGACCATGTGGAAGAACCTTTCATTAGAGCTCAAATCATTAGTAAGGCCGACTATATTGGCCCAATCATGAAACTTTGTCTTGATAAACGTGGAACCCTACTCAATCAAATTTATATCGCGTCCAATCGTATTGAAATGACTTTCGATTTGCCTTTGGGTGAGATTGTTTTCGATTTCTATGATAAATTAAAGAGTATTTCCAAAGGATATGCTTCCTTTGATTACCATATTACTGACTATAAACCTGCGAAACTGGTTAAGTTAGATATCCTCCTCAATGGCGATTCTGTAGATGCATTGTCCTCTTTAACTCATGTGGATAATGCGTATCCATTTGGCAGAAAGATCTGTGAAAAGTTGAGAGAATTGATACCCAGACAACAATTTGATATCGCCATTCAGGCTGCTATCGGCTCCAAGATTATCGCTCGTGAAACCATTAAGGCTCTAAGAAAAGATGTAACTGCTAAATGTTATGGTGGTGACATTTCCCGTAAAAGAAAATTGTTGGATAAACAGAAAAAAGGGAAGAAGAAAATGCGTCAGATTGGTAACGTAGAAGTGCCACAATCTGCATTCTTAGCAGTTTTGAAATTGGATTAGAATTTCATTTATAGCAATTTGGCAATACATGAAAAAGTTTCTTCTCCAATTCTTTTGCTTTTCTCTAATTCCTTTGTTTTTGATTGTGATTCTTGAAATTACAATTCAGTGTTATCATGATGAAATTTTTTCTGAGAAAAGATTGGAACGGCTATTCTTAAATGAAATGGCAGATTATAATTGGATCTCTTCACTGAAAACCGATTCAATTGTAGTGTTATCTGGCAGTTCCACAGTGAAATATTCTTTGTCGTGTTCTCAATTAAACCAGCTTAGTAAAGATAGTGTTAATTATGTAAATATTGCCAAAGATGCCCGGGATCCGATCGCTACCTATTTCATTCTTAAGAATTTAGATCCAAAAAAGATCTCAGCAGTTTATTTTGGAATGGATCCTTGGATTTATGCCAAACAGTATTATAAACATCGGAATAGCTATTATTATCTGGATCTCAATATTTTCCAGACAATTCTATTCACTTTTCAACACGATAAATCTGCGTTTCTACAACGATATAAAGTACTCCTTTCGGTTTTATTAGATGAAAAACCTATTATAAGTTCCAAAAAAAGGGCTATTCCTCCCGATTTTGGATCGGTGGCTCTAACTCAGATTCCTAAGAATTTCAATCAAAAGCCAATCGAGATGTTTCAGATTAAAACTTACGGGTGGTCAGATTTGCAATTCACTTATCTGAAGAAGATGATCGATTATTGTCAAGAGCAACATATTCCTTTTTCGATGTTTATTCCACCCAAAAGGTCCGATTTTACCCGATCTTATCGAACAGAATGTGCTGAAATCCATCAGGATTATCTAAAACATTTACAAGAAAAAGAAATACAAGGGCCCATTTTGGGTACTTTTGATCAATTAGAAAAGCAAGGAGATGCTCACTGTTTTGTGGATGGTATTCATTTGATCCAACAGGGTCAGCAGCGATATACGGAGCTCTTTTATCGGTTAATAAATGAGCGAAAAGCGGTTTTTAGTGTTGAATATCAATGGTTTAAGAAATAAGTTAGCTATCAGCTATCAGCTATCAGTTATCAGGTATCAGGTTTCAGTTATAAGGTTTTGGGTTTTGGGTTTTGGGTTTCAACTTAAATTTGTTACTTGTTACCTCTTACTTGTTACTTCTTACTTTTTACTTTTTACTTCTTACTTTTTACTTCTTACTTTTTACTTCTTACTTTTTACTTCTTACTTCTTTTTATTCAAATCTTTTTAATTGAAAGGCGAATAATTGGTATAAATACTAATTCCATTTTCATTATTAAAATATCCAAACATTCGTCCATTTCCGCTCATTGTTATTCTTTTTACAAAGGGACAACTTTCACATTGATAAGTCCATTTTACGGGATAGATTTTTTTGTCGTAAAGGTTAACTTCATAAATGTTTCCATTTCCATCACCAACAAAATAGCCTGACATTGTTAGAAGCATAGAACCGGTAACATACTGTATTTCTGTAATATATGTTTCGGTTTTTATTTCTGAAGGTTTATCTGACTTATCAACGTTCCAATAAAAAAGTTTATTAAGGAAATCACTACAAATAAGTGTATTGCGTGAATAATACAATCTACATACATCATTCTTTTTTAACGTGTAAGTTTTCAATACTTTGTTCTCAGTTACGGAATATTGAATAATTTCTTTTCCTTGGGCATAGTAAATGGTTGAATTATCCTTCCCAAAAGTAAGATCCATAATATCGCTTTTACACACCATCGACCATTCTTTTGTCATTGTCTCAACATCATAAATTGAAATTAAAATCATTTTATTGTCCAATTCGTGATGAACTAAAACCTTTTTATTATCTGGAGAAAGAACGAACCGGGTTATTAATCCATCAACTGACATCACTTTATAATCATGAGGAGTTTGATCATAAACACTAGAATTCTTTAGGTTCATTTTTTCAACATCAAAAATATAAATCATGCTGCAAAAAGCACTTTTAATTTTGCTATAAAACACCCAACCTCCTGAAAATAAGTATTTCCCATCAGAACTAAATTGTAATAACCCTTGTATTTTGTTTAATTTTTGCTCTTCTTGGGTTGCTAAATCTTTATTTAAGTACAAATTAAAATGGATCTTTTGACGCAAAATATTTCTTTCTGAAGGTTTAATAAAGTTATCGTTTACAAACATACTTATATATCCATTATTGTGAGCAACAGCCAGATATACATCTGATTCAGAAGAGGTTTTAGGAGAAAAACAAATATCTCTTACATTAGAAGCGGAAGTAGGGTTGTCCCAATCGATTTCAACTGGATATTCATACTTAAAGGATTTTGAAGATTGTGCTGATAAAATAAGAGGAAATGAAATAAGTAATAATACTAAAATTTGTTTTAAATTTCTCATAATAAAAATATTAAAGGTTAATGTGGCGTGGTTTATAATTTGCAAATATACAAAAAAACAGAAATGAAGTATCATTTTTAAATTTTTTACTTTCTGTCCTACGGACCTTGGAAGCTATCAGCTATCAGCTTTCAGCGATCAGTTGTTTAAAGGTTGAACGCTTTGCTGTTTAAAAGTTTAAAAATTGAACCACCCTTAAACTCTTCAACCTTTCAACTTTTCAACCTTTCAACTTTTAACTCTTCACTCTTATCTCTTAACTCTTTTGGGCGTTCCCCTTTGTCTGCGC
>DAONEU010000060.1:0-4000 GCA_035403245.1 Bacteroidales bacterium
GAGTGATCGTTCATGCAGCAGATCCCTTCAATGTGAAAGAAATGGCGTTACTCTACGGTTCCATCTATCTAACCCTAATGCTGACCGGCCCGGGGAAAATCTCCCTCGATCACCTCATCGGAAAAAGACTTTAAACATTACTCAAATATTCTCTAGCTTTTCATCGAGAATAAACGTGGATACTATTCTGGGCGGATGGTAGATAATTTACACCGAACCAACACATTAATAAAACAAGATAAGCAATGATTAAAATATAAAGGGCAACTTTCACATTTTGAGATTTGTGTAAGCGATAATGAATATACAACAGATAGATCAGCCAGGTGATGAGCGCCCATGTTTCTTTCGGGTCCCAGGTCCAGTAATGTCCCCAGGCCTCTTTTGCCCACATCGCTCCAAACATCATCCCGATTGTAGAAAAAGCGAACCCAATATTCACTAAGCGATCAGCCATCGTTAATGTTTCAGGATCAAATCTGTTTTTCTGCAGTTGTAAGAGCCCTTTGACTGCAAAAATGGCACTCACGCCTAGAATAGAGTAAGAAAAAATATAGATAATGACGTGGGGAACAAACCAATAACTTTGGAGTGCCGGCATCAGAGTTTTATCGAAGTTTTCAGGATGGAAGAGGTTAATCATTAGGAAAACATCCATCATCACAACAGAAAAAAGGATCAACCATTTGTAGCGAAACCGCCAAAAGAGAATAAAACCAATCAGTGAAACAAAGAACGCATACCACAAACGGGTCTCCCCTTGTGTTCTCAAAGGAGCACGTCCCAGTTTAATCCACAAGAAAGTGATATACCCTAGAAGTGCAGCCATTCCAATACCCAATAAAAGTTGAGCTACATTCTTATTCTTGACAAAGTAGATGGCAAAAAGGGCCACTAAGCCTATTCCTATCGTAAATCCGGCAGTAAAATTAAAAATGGTGATATTATTCATGAGTCTCTTTTTTACGAATTTGAAAAATCATAGTTAATGCCCCAAGAATTAACATCCCGATACCCGTATAAATAACAGGCAACCATGGATCGCGGACAGCTTCAATTACAGAATAATCAGACCATTTCCCTTTTGCTTGATCATAACTCGCCTGATATAGTTTCCATCCATCACAATTGTAGGGTTTATTCACTTCTAAGGTAATGGTTTTAGGGGTCATATCAGGTGTAAATAATTTTAAAACAGATTTAAATTTTTTAGGAACAAAACCTGGTTCATAATATTCGATATCGAAATCGAGTAATTCTAAGGCTAAAGGGAGTTCAAACATTTTTCCTTTTTCATCAGTACCGTACCAAACCGGTTGATTATAGCCACACACCATTTTGATTCGGTACATATCACCCGCTCCAAAAACGCCTGCAGTTAGAATTACAAGTAACCCTAAATGATTGAATAAAAATGGAATATTTCTGATAGAAAATGGAAATATCCTTTTGCAAACTGTGAAAATGAGTATCCATAAAAGATACAAAAAGGAACAATAGAACATCCAGTGATGTAACAGATGATTCAATCCCAACCGTTGAATCCACCCTGAAGCCTCCTCTTTTTGAGAAATCAGTCCCATGATCAGAACGATGATCACAAATAGTGTAATAGCCGGTATGGCAGCATGAATGGAGGAGAAAAAACGGATTATGGTTTTATGTCTAAAGACAAAAAAGATTGAAACAGCAATAACAAGAAGTGCTCCTAAAACGATCAGATTAATCGGGAAAGATGGAAAAGGGACGATGTTTCCTTTAATAGATATCTCTAAGAGAAATCCTAGGAAAGAGAAGGAGAATGCTAACAGAAAACCTTGTTTAAATGACCAAGGTTGAGACCAAAAGTTTGTATGTTCAGAGTTCACGCGTTAAAGTATAGTTTTAGGGTATTTAGCTTCCCGCTCTTTGGCTTTTTGCAACCATTGAGGGATTACAGTTTGAATAAATTTAGCCTTATCATCTTTTAATTGCTTCATATCGAGACCAATAAAAGCCTGTGCTTTCTCTTTTGTTGAGATATCAGGCAATACAACAGGCAACTTCACTTGATGAGCCACCAAAACTCTTTGCATTAAATAGTGAGCCTGATGTGCTTTATCGATTCCATTTGAGATGATTCTAGCTATTTCCAATGGAGCATGAAAACTGTTTCCATGTCCGGCAGCTGAATAATCCCAACGCCATTGCGCCTGACGAATCAGTTTCAAAATGGGGGCCATCTCTGCTTCAGTTGCACCGGCATCCCAGGCTGCTTTGGCTTCTATATGGGTTCTCACTAGAAGATGTTCCAAAACACCCCTGATCTCCTTCACCTTCTTTTGACGTTCATACACATTATTTCTGAGTTCCTCTTCGCTCTCTCTATGACACACCAAACAAGAGGTAGAAATATGATTCAGAGGACTTTGAATCTTGTGATGGGTATATTTTTGTCCCCCTTCACTTACGAAAGGCATGTGACAATCGGCACAGGAGACTCCTCGTTGAAAATGGATCCCTTTTGTAAAAACTTCATAATCGGGATGTTGTGCTTTTAACATGGGAGTTCTGCTGAGACCATGAGTCCAATCGGTAAATTCGATCTCATCGTAATAAGTTTCCATCTCCTCAACGGAAGTTCCTTTATCCCAAGGGAAGGTCAAATAGGCCACATCTTTAATTTTTTTCTTATCGAAATAGTATTCCACGTGACATTGAGCGCATACCAACGACCTCATCTCCTGATGAGATGCTTTGGTAATATCTTTTCCCTGACGTTGAAACGCTTCAATCAGCGCAGGGCGGGAGATTCTAAGGTTCATTGTTTCCGGATCGTGACAATCGGCACATCCAATAGGATTTACCACCTGATGGCCTTTTGTTTCCCAGGTTCCCTTATAGAATTCGGCAACTCCCATTTCATTCATCAGACGAGGAACGTCAGGGCTTTTACAAGTCCAGCAAGTGTTGGGTTGAGGGCTTTTTTGATCACCCATCGGAGAACCCACTCTAAGGGTATTCCAAACATCCTGAACGGCATAAAAGTGACCTCGTCCCTGGTTATAATCTTTGGAAAATGCATAGCCTGCCCAGAGAATCACAAAATCGGGGTACTCTGCGAGCATATCACGCATTACATTTCCGCCATCCATACTTTTAAAAGTGGTATCGGCAGTTTGATAATAGGATTGGAACTCTTTTGGAAAATTTTCACCCCAAACTTCATTTCGAGGTTCAAACTGAGAGAGTTTTACTTTGGGAGCATAAGCAAAAACTGCTTCAGCTCTTCTCTCCATAATGGAAGACGCAAGTAACCCTAATAGGAATACGATTCCCATAGTTACAAAAAACAGCACCCAGCCTAACCAGGGTCTTGTTTTGAGTTGTTCTCTTATTGATTTCATAATTGGGGATTATTGGTTTATAAATTTTTTAAGCCATTCAGGTACAGGACTTTCAGGAACAGGTGCCTTTGCGTAGGGGGTACTACTTAAACTGTTTACCCTTCCGTGAGGTGTTTCCCTGTGACAGTCCCAGCATAGTCTCTCTTTCGTGATGATATCGGTTGATCCGGTCATTCTTTGCATATTGGTAGGATTCACAAGATCTTTATGACAACGGATACAATTCTCTTGCACTACTTTGATACCGGCCTCTTTGATATGGATTACCTGAGGTTCTGTTCTTAAGGTAAAAATAGTAGAGTGTCTAAGGCCATCTTTCCCTTTAAAGTAGTAGTGACTAAAGAAATTATCCTGTGGTACGTGACAATCATTGCAAACAGCCACTTCTCTATGGGAACTGTGAAACCAGGTTGTATATTGGGGAGCCATAATATGACAGTTCACGCAGGTATTGGGAGAATCAGACAGGTAGGAATAGGCTCTGGAGATGTAAAACATATATGCTCCAAGACCGAAAAGGATTCCCATTGTAATAATAACCGGAATTTTCCAATTCTCTGGTGGTATAAAAAACCGTAGTATTTTCTGTATCATTGCCACTGTTTTTCGTTAAA
>DAONEU010000060.1:4100-7726 GCA_035403245.1 Bacteroidales bacterium
GGTGGTATAAAAAACCGTAGTATTTTCTGTATCATTGCCACTGTTTTTCGTTAAACCTTAATTCGGTGGCAAATATACAACAATATTTTAATAAAGCAAATATTTTTTTTGCATTTGCTCGTGTGCTCGATTGCTCATGTGCTCGATTATTCATTATTCATTATTTGAGTGGTAGGAGTTTGATTTATAGGGGGGGATTTTAACCAAACGGAGCACTTATCTCATATTCTTTTAAAAGTAGGGTGCACTATGTGTGTATTTTATAAGTGCATTCTAAAATACTTATATTAAATTATTTAGCACTAATTCGACCCGTATTTTATTAGAATATTTAAAGTCAACTTTTACAAAATAATTTTTTCTTCATCGTAGGTAAGCTTCTTAACAGTGATTCCATTTTGAGTTACTTTCAGCCTCAATTTTACCCTTGTATCAATACTAGTTCCATTGGGATTTTTTCCGGGAACTCATCTAGGGTTCCTGTCAAAAGGGATAAAGGTACACCTGCAATCAGCGCTGTTTGGGATCTTTCCGGGGATCATCTTATTATTTTTTGGCCGTATTGAAATCTAAATAGAGAATCCCTTCTACCGGAAACCCTGTCTTGGTTAGGAAAAATTGTCCGGGAAAACACAATGAGTAGCTTTTCCCGGGCTCAAGAACCATGGTCGCTGTAAATTTAGTTTTGGTTTCGGGATCCCATCCGGATTGTTCTAAAAACTTTGGGAAAAAGGACTCCCCTTTTTTACCATAACTAATTCCATATGTGCCAATATTCATGGGTTGTGCAAAAGTGACCGTTATTTTTACCGTATCATAAGGCACCTCATCACTCCCATCACGTATCGATAACCCCACAAAGGCACCACATTGCTTTTCGTACTCTCTTTTCAACTTACGCGGACTTAAACTTTTTTGCAATTTCACAATCTCCGGCATAAATTGCTCTAAAGTAGCATACTGAGCTCTGTTATTATCATAAACATTCAGCAATCCGTACAATTCCTTGATCCATAAAAAACCATTGGAGAGCTCATCTGTCAAATATTTTTGAACCATAGAGGAATCATGATCCTTATAATATTGAATCACACAAGAGCGAACCATGATTTCATACAACATCGTTTGCACAGTTCCGTAAGCTTGCTGCGCCATAATTGATTGTACCGGTTTAAAAAACTTTTTCCCCTTTTTGATCAGTTGATCGGTATATAAATTCACTAAATGATTGGTAAATGAATGTGTAAATTCATGAATGATGATGGGCTCAAGACCTTTGCCAAAAATGGGAATCTCTAATGAATCGGTTCTGTAAACGCCATTGATGGAGTAAACTTTCTTGGAGCCATCAGCATTTAAAATCGAAGGACCATAATTACCCCGGTTTAACAAGCTGATAATCACACTGAAGCTACCATCCGACTTTACCCCAAAAAACTCAGGAAACCATTCATAATCAACATCTTTTAACACATCCTGAAACCGATATTCAGCTTCCGTATAAAAATTTGCATGACTAGTGTAAAAATTATGAAAGTTTGTCTTGATATAAAACTCATTCAATAAATCTAAAAAATGTTGTTCCATCTCCGGATTCCATCTTTCATCAATAGTTCCGGGTTTATACTGTGAAATAAAGCGAATTGAATCAGTTATCTCTAGATGTACTGCATAACTCATAATTGCGTCAAAAGCAATTCCATTCGACTTTCTAATCTGTCGCGCATAACGAATCAACGTGTCCTGTTTAAATTCCAATAAATAGGAATCCAGTTCAGATGTATATTTTTTAAGTGTATTGTTTCTGTATTCTTCAGCTCCGACCGTTCTAAATACAGCGCTCAACAGTTCTGTCCTTTCATCCACAACAGCCTTTACCCTAACCGTTTGTGCTGAAACTGTCATTGAAATCACTAAATAAGCTAATAGTATAAAATATTTTTTCATGTGTGAAATGATTAATTTATTCTGCTTCTTCTCCAAACCAAACGCATGCATAGCCTTTGTATATACCAATGCCGATTGCTTGCCATTTGCTGCTTTTCCACATGCCGGAGTTGATGATTACTGCGTTATGCGATGAGCTCCCCTTCCAACTCTTGATTGCCATGACGGCATTCATATAAACCGGTGTTGGTCGACCGTAAACCATGGTTACAATCTCATATCCTTTCCCTTTATAATTGGTTAACTCAGATGGTTTGCTCCACATTTTCTCAGCTTGTTTATGATCGGCAGTGTAACACATTGGTGTCCAATTCCCTTTATCTGACCAGCTATGAGCATTACAACTCCCTTGATCGGGTCTGTTCTCTGCAAGATCTTTGGCATGCGTCTTTGCTACAAAAGTGAGCGATGGAGATAATGGAATCGGAGGTAATCCCATCTCTCTACGGTATTGCATGATTAAATCGTATAGTTTCTGTTCCTCCGGCGACAATGTTTGTCCAAAAGTTGAAAATAGTAATCCAAATGTGAGGAACACCCAAAAAAAATATTTTTTCATATCAAAAAGATTAATAGCGTATAAATAGAACCATTTTTTTGGGTTTATTAAATTCAACGTATCATTGATTCATAATATTGTGACCATAAAATATCAATTCGGTTTAATTCTATTTCACTTTCAATGTGAAATCACTAACTTTTGTGCGGAAATTGTTCCATCAGCAGTTCTCCATGTAACAAAATATAATCCGGATGGATATTGCGTAAGATTAATTTGATGTGTATCAGTAAATTGATTCATTAACTTACCCGTCATATCAAATATTTTCAGATCTTGAATGGAAACTTCAGACTTTATATAAACCATTCCGGAAGTCGGATTGGGAAATAAAATGCCATTATCTGTTCTATTAAAATTTTCTATTGAAACGGGCGGAATAAATTCAAAAGCTCCAATATCATATCCATTGCCTAGTGGCCTGCTGTTTCCATCGAAATCCAGGTGAACAGATGGAACGACATACCCCATATCAATCGCACTTAAGGAATTTTGATGTAATCTGAAAGAGCGTTGCAGCGGATCAGCATTATCAGGGTCCTCAAACGTGATGGTGCTGTTTAGCACATTATTAGAGTACTCTGTATTGGGTGAGAGATTATGAACAGAAAAATGTCCGGCACAGACATAAGGAAACTCAACTAAGTTGTTTCTGATGGTAATAGCCCCGCAAGTATCCAACACTTCGATTCCATTCCAGATCTGTCCGTTGGGATCTGCATATTTGTATATTGTATTATGATAGATCTCCACATTTTCAGGAGCAGGTGCAACCGTATTTTTCTTTACCAAAATACCGGTAAAATAGGCTCCATAAGCGGAAGCATCTATGATATTATTTCTGATCGTCAAATTGGTACCGTTAAAACTACAAATCACGGATGGTTGTAAAGATAGTGTACTAGTATTTCCAAAGTCAGAGAAATATTGATTTCTTTCAAAAATGATATGTGACAATCTTTCATCACTCCAATCATCCTGAGGGGCAACCATCACCGGCCAGGGTCCTGATGTACCAAAAACATTATCGGAGATCACCGAATATTGTGTTCTTTTATTCAATGCGATTCATTGGCATTCCTAAAGATCGAACCCATCACCATCAAGCGTTCACTACCAA
>DAONEU010000060.1:7826-11376 GCA_035403245.1 Bacteroidales bacterium
GATTCATTGGCATTCCTAAAGATCGAACCCATCACCATCAAGCGTTCACTACCAATATACCCAACATTAACAGCTGCATTTTCGAATACACAAGAGATGATCCCCATGTGATCGACGTGCGTATTTCCTTGTGGATCGTTCCAGGTGGACCACCCAATGGGAACATCAAATCCATCCACTTTTACTCGGAGAAACAGCCAATGGTGAAACGATTCCGCACCACCAAACGATCCATTCTGTTGGGAAGGATTTAGTAGGGTAATGTCCATGATGGTCCAATTTTGTTTAAAATCCATAGGAAGAAAGTTACCCCCATTTACGATAATCTGAGGATTATTCTCATAAATTCCCATCGGATCAGGATTTACACCGGTTCCATAAGCACCTATCACAACCGGACCACTATTTTGAGGCCAGTTTAAAGTTGATGAAATGCTCCACACGCCCCCTCTTTTGAATAAAATCCGATGTCCGGGCGTTGCATATTGTGTGATATTTTTTATGGAATCTGTTGAAATATGTAAGGAACCACTAGGAGATTCGGAAAAATCAGTATCATTAGCCGGATTTATACAAACAGTCAGATTCCCTTCATGAGCGATGTCAGGATCATACGCATAAATCTCAATAGTATAAAAGGAAGCCCATCCATCGTCATTTTTTTTAACGAGTGTCACCTCATAAAATCCGGGTTGTTCAAAAAGGTGCGCTGTAACGGGTCCTTCAGCAAAAACTTGATTCTTCATATCTGTGCCCCACAATGGTGACATCTCATCTCCAAAATTCCATCTAAAAAGGGAATGATGAAACTGATCGGCCGAGCAAGTAGCTTCAAAATGAACCAATAACGGAGCAACCCCCTCAACACGGGATGCCACAATCTGTCCCTTCAACACCCCCGGAATCATCATCCCAATAATCCCAATAAAACTAACTATTAATCCCCTAAATTTTGTTTTCATAATATTTATAGTTCAATAATCTTATTCTTGATCGCATAAATCACCAATTCCGCCGTATTTTTGAGCTTCAGTTTCTGCATGATATGGTTTTTGTGGGCATCCACCGTTTTTTGACTTATAAACAACTTGTCAGCGATCTCTTTGTTGCTCATTCCTCCTGCTGCCAATTGTAAAATCTCGATTTCCCGTTTAGTTAGGTCATCGTTCTCTTTGAGATTCTGCTCCGCTTTAAATCTTCTTACATAACTCTTCAAGAAGTTATCAGAAACATTCTTGCTGTAATATTCTCCCCCATCGTAAATCACATGAACTGCTTTCAGCAACTCCTCTTTGGAAGTGTCTTTGGGCAGGTATCCTTGTGCGCCTGCTTTGATGGAGTTGATCACAAACTCCTCGTTGGTATGCATCGATAAGATTAAAATGCCCACTTCCGGATACAAGGCCGAGATCTGTTTTGCCACTTCAATACCCGAGATCTTGGGCATCGAGATATCCATGATCACAATATCGGGAGTAGTCACTTTTAACATCTCCAGCAGTTCATACCCATCGGAGGCTTCCCCGACTATCTGGATATCCTCATTTTCAGACAACAACGATTTGATCCCATCCCGGAAAATCCGATGGTCATCGGTTAGTATGATTTTAATATTTAGTTTCATTTTCTAAAGGAATTTTAATTCTTATTTCAGTACCTTTATCTAGTTCCGAATAAAATTCACAACTTCCATTCAACAGTTCTACCCGCTGTTTGATATTGAGAATTCCATTGCCTCTATTTTCGATGTTATCGATGGAGAAACCTTTTCCATTGTCACTGATGTTCAGATAGATCGATTTTTGATCAAAGGTGAGCTCCATTTTAGCTTCGGTAGCTTCAGCATGTTTGGAGATATTGTGGATCGCCTCCTGAGCAATCCGATATAGGTAGATTTGCACTTTCTGATCCCAATTCTCAGGGATATCATCACAACAAAACCTGATATTGATTCCCGTTGTCTGGGCGCTAAATTGACACAGATTATTCAACCCTTCCCTGATCCCAAACGCTTCCAAAACCGCAGGCATCAGGTCATTGGATACATTTCTGATCTCCTGTATCGAGTCTTTCAACATCCCTTTGACTTGATTGATGATCGTCAATTCCTTAGAAGAATCGTTGCAACTGATCTGTTCCAGTTTCATTTTAACGGCCAGCAACGATTGCCCCAGACCGTCATGCAGATCTCGCGACAGCCTTTGACGCTCCATCTCTTGTCCGTCGATCAGTGAGCTCATCCTCCGTTTTCGTTCCAGCTCTATCTCCTCTTTCTGGATTTTCAGTTGTTCTGTCATGTGATTGAACGTATCGGTTAAAACACCAATTTCATCCATTGAAGTGATCGGTAAAACAATATCATAATTTCCTTTGCCGATCTGTTCAGATGCCCGTTTTAATTTTTTGATGGGGGAAGTGATTTGTCGCGACATAAAAAAGGCCAACAGGAATACAATAGATACAATGATGATACTGATCAGTAAAATACTGTTTCTGATGGTAAAGATGGTCACCATCGCCTCTTTCTCATCGATTTCGGCCAGGATCACCCAGCTAAGGCCTTCGATATTCACCTTGCTGTAAGAGCTCAGAACAGAGATGTCGCGGTAATCTTTGATAATCGATGTGCCGGAAATATCCTGAAAAGCCTCTATAACCGCCTGTGTTTCCACTTTGATCGTAGAAACTGCATTCTCTTTGAAGCGCGAATTACTCCTCATCATCAGGTCGTTGCCAACCAGGTAGGTCTCCCCGGTTTTCCCCAGGCCGTTATTCTCCGGAAACTCAAACATGATTTTATTGATTGCATCGAAAGAGATCTCCAGGATGATCACTGCATTGGGAAGTCCCTCGTTCATGATAGGAGCACCAATATAGATCGCTTTTTTCGACTTAGAGAAATCGGCAATTTGTGTTTTTCCGCTTTGAATAATCCCAGTATACAACTGAGAAATTTCAGGATCATTCAGCGTATCAACCAGCGCATGATTATTATGCGGATTTAGAATCGAGTCAAAAACAACGAGGTGTTTATTGGGGTTGATGATAAAGATCTTTTGGCAATAGTTGTAGGAAGCGAGGTATTTGTTCAGGTACGAGTCATTTCCGGAAGGTTCATATTGTTGAGGATCTTTCAACGGATGTGATTCCAGGAACTGAACCACTTTGGTGATCTCACCCGATTTAGAGATGAGGGCCAATTCACGTTGGCGATCCTGGAAAAACTGTTCTATTCGATTTTTCTTCTCTATTCTAAGGGAGATCAGCTGATCAAAAGTACGATTCAGAAGGGCTTGTTTTGAGAAATGGTACGAGTAAGTCCCGATAATCACAATCACAAAAACCCCCAGCAGTACAAAATAGAGGATCAACTTTTCGGTAATAGAGATAGATTTCATACGAATCAAGAATGAAATGCAAAGATAATGAAAATAATGTGCTCGTGTGCTCATGTGCTCATGAGCACGATCAATTGATTTTTTTGTACATATAAATTAATTTATAAATATTTGTTAAAATAAACTTTAGCTACACCCTTTTTTTGTACATT
>DAONEU010000061.1:0-8345 GCA_035403245.1 Bacteroidales bacterium
CCGAAGAAAACTCCGGGAGATCTATGTAATTGAGAAACAACAACTCTTTCTGCACCGTTTACGATAAAAGTTCCCCTAGGGGTCATATACGGTATCATACCAAGATAAACATCCTGTATAACTGTTTCAAAATCTTCATGGTCTGAATCATTACAAGATAGTTTCATTTTTGCTTTAAGAGGTACACTAAATGTTAAGCCTCTTTCAAGACATTCATCCATAGAATATCTAGGACCATCGATATAATAGTCCAGGAACTCTAAAACAAAACTATTTCTTGCATCTGATATAGGAAAGTTTTCTGCGAAAACTCTATAAAGACCTTCTTGGTGTCTTCGTTCCGAGTCGGTATCTATTTGAAAGAAATCTTGGAACGATTTTAATTGTATATCCAAAAAGTCTGGATATTCCACTGGGCGGGTGGATGCAAAACTAAATCTTTGATTGAATGTAGCCAAGGTGATTGATTTTTAGGTTATTTTTTTTTGGAAAACACGAGAAAATGGGCAGGTTATGAGATCAGATTAAAGTAATCTGTATATACAACAATAAGTACAAGACTTCCACCCGTAGGTGGAAGTTTGTACTAATGAGGTTTCGGTAAGTAGAAATTATTTTACTTCTACTTCAGCACCAGCTTCTTCTAATGATTTTTTCAAACCTTCAGCTTCGTCTTTAGAAACGGCTTCTTTCAATGGTTTTGGAGCTGCGTCTACTAATTCTTTAGCTTCTTTTAATCCTAAGCTTGTTAATTCTTTTACCAATTTAACAACTGCTAATTTGTTAGGACCAGCTGCTTTTAAGATTACGTCGAATTCAGTTTTTTCTTCAACTTCTGCTGCTGCTGCTACTGGACCTGCTGCTACTGCTACTGCTGCTGCTGCTGGTTCAATACCATATTCGTCTTTTAAAATTTTAGCTAATTCATTAACTTCTTTAACGGTTAAATTAACTAATTGTTCTGCAAATGCTTTCAAATCTGCCATAATTCTATTTTTTTAAAATGTTATTTACTAATTATTTGATTTTTTGTTTGATTTTTGTTATCTTTCAGATAAAGTTTTAACAACACCTGCAATAGTAGATCCGCCTGATTGTAGAGCGGAGATAACGTTTCTTGCTGGAGATTGTAATAAACTGATAATACCGCCAATAAGTTCTTCTCTGGACTTAATGTTGCATAAGTTATCTAACTGATCATCACCAAAATAGGTTGCTTCTTCAATGAAAGCAGCTTTAATTAAAGGTTTTTTGTTTTTCACTCTGAACTCTTTAATTAATTTAGCAGGAGAATTTCCTGTGTTGCTTAACATAATTGAAGTTACGCCTGTTAATGCGGGATAGATTTCAGAATAATCAATAGAAGATTGTTCCATAGCTCTTTTCAAAAGGGTATTTTTTACCACTTTTAATTTGATGTCTCTTCTGAAACATTGTCTTCTTAATTGATTAACAGTTTCTACTGTAAATCCGGAAATATCGGTTACATAAACATGTTGATAATCAGCTAAATCTTTAACGATTTCATCTATGATAACACTTTTTTGTTCTTGTTTCATAATTTTCGTGATTTTTAAAGATTAAACTGTAACTGATTTCACATCAACTTGAACACCGGGGCTCATAGTACTAGACAAAAAGATACTTTTAATATAGGTACCTTTTGCAGCGGATGGTTTTAATTTTACAATTGTAGTAACCATTTCTTTAGCATTTTCAATGAGTTGGTCCGGAGCAAAGTTTACTTTACCGATACCAGAATGGATGATACCGTATTTATCAACTTTGAAATCGATTTTACCGGCTTTTACATCAGCAACTGCTTTTCCTACTTCCATAGTTACGGTTCCTGCTTTAGGGTTAGGCATTAAACCACGAGGACCTAATATTTTACCCAAAGCACCGATTTTTGGCATAACGCTTGGCATGGTGATTATTACGTCAACGTCAGTCCAACCTTTTTTGATCTTATCTACGTATTCGTCTAATCCTACATGATCAGCGCCTGCTGCTCTTGCTTCATCTTCCTTGTCAGGAGTACAAAGAACAAGTACTCTAACCACTTTTCCGGTTCCGTGTGGTAATGTTACTATACCTCTTACCATTTGATTTGCTTTTCTTGGATCAACGCCCAAACGAACGTCGATGTCAAAAGATGCATCAAATTTAGTATAGGTAACATCTTTAACAACTTGAACAGCTTCAGTCAAAGAATATACTTTGTTCTTATCAAATTTAGCAAAAGCTTCTTTGCGTTTTTTTGATATTTTTGCCATGTTGATTTGTTATTACTTAATAATTATTAGTTTTCAAAAGGATTAGTTCCACCATTAACAGTAAATCCCATACTTCTTGCTGTTCCTGCTACCATACTCATTGCTGATTCGATAGTAAAACAGTTTAAGTCGGTCATTTTGATCTCAGCAATAGAACGAACCTGATCCCAGGTTACATTCGCTACTTTATTTCTGTTAGGCTCTTTTGATCCTTTTGGAGTTTTTGTTGCATCCATCAACTGAATAGCAACAGGTGGTGTTTTAGTGATAAAATCGAATGATTTATCTTTATAAACAGTAATCACTACAGGAACAATTTTTCCTGCCATTTCTTGTGTACGTGCATTGAACTGTTTACAAAATTCCATAATGTTCACACCTTTAGAACCTAATGCTGGTCCTACGGGTGGAGATGGATTTGCGGCACCCCCTTTGATTTGCAACTTAATTAGCGCAGCTACTTCTTTTGCCATTTTTTTAATTTTAACTGTTTGTAACTAAACGTTTGTTGTTGATACTACATTTTTTCAACCTGTAAATACCCTAATTCCAATGGGGTTTTACGTCCGAAAATTTTCACCATAACTTTCAGCTTCTTCTTCTCAGCATTGATCTCTTCGATAATACCGGTAAAAGTGTTGAACGGACCATCCGTCACTTTGACTTCTTCTCCCACAATAAATGGGATATCAACTTCTGCATCAAGTTCGATCATTTGATCTACCTTTCCTAACATCCTCGTTACCTCCTCAGGTCTTAATGCGATGGGTGGGTCTGTCTTGCGTTTACATCCTACAAATCCTAAGACTCCAGGAATGTTTAGCAGACTGTGTGTCACCTCACCAGTCATATTGGCTTCAATAAGTACATAACCCGGAAATAAAGTCTTTTCTTTAAAAATCTTCTTTCCATTCCTGATTTGAAGTACTTTTTCAATAGGAATTAATACGCGCATCACCATATCCTTCAACTGAGCAGATCCATCCACTTCTGATTCAATTGCATGCTTCACTTTCTTCTCAGTTCCGGTTACAGCTCTGATGACATACCACTTTTTCTCGATTGTAGCCATAGTCAAAATTCTTGATAGTTGGAATACCAACGAAATAATTGATTAATTAAATAGTCGGGAACATTAAACTCATCCCCGCGTTAAAGATTGCATCCATCAAAAACACAATTAGTGCTATGAGTAGGGAAGCAATAGATACAATCACAACGCTACTTTGAAGTTCTTTTGCAGATGGCCAGCTCACTTTGTGAACCAACTCTTCATAAGTTTCCTTAAAATAATTAACTATTTTCATCTTTCAACTATTTATTTCTTTTTAATTTTTTAAAAATTAGTCATTTTTGGAAGTATAATATTCTAATATTTACACCCATTCTTTTATCTTCTTGATTTTTTTATCCTAAAAATCACACTTCAACTTATTCATTATCAAGAAAATACCCTACAAAACCATTGTCTTCGCTTGAATTCCCAACTTAAATTTTTTCAGGTCGGCAAATATACGAAAAAAATTGTACAAAATCAACTGTTGATAATTTTTTTTATTTTTATTTTTATTTGGGCATTCCGGGTCCATACAACCCCTTATACTTTCAACTTTAAGTACGAAATCACTTTCCCCTCTTTCAACCACATCTTTTCGTAAAAAGTATTAATCTCTGTTAAAATTGTTCCCGGAGCATCTTTATATACATCATAAATATCCTCTAATAGCTCCCACCCTTGCTGTGGTGCAGTTTCCTTTAAATAATCATATAACTCTCTGCTGTCTGTTTTGAGATGCAAAATCCCTTCAGTTCCAAAGATCTTCTTATATTTCCCTACAAAATTGGGTCCTACTAATCTTCTACGCTCTTTTCTTAACTGAGGGTCCGGAAATGTCACCCATATCTCTTGTACTTCACCCGGTTCAAAATAATACTCAATATCCTCAATTTTGATTCTTAAAAAGGCAGCATTTTTGATTCCTAATTCAATTCCATCCTTACAACCACGCCATAAACGAGCCCCTTTTCTATCAATTCCAATAAAATTTTGTGTAGGAAACGATTTGGCTAATCCAATAGTGTACTCCCCTTTTCCACAACCTAACTCTAAAATAATCGGATGATCATTCTTAAAATAATCAGCTCTCCACTTTCCTTTTAATGGAAACTGCTCTTCCCTTGCTTGAAATTCTGTATGTTGAAAAAGATTTTCAAAAGTTTCATTTTCTGCAAATCTCATTAACTTATTTTTTCCCATATTAAAATATACTTTATCCAACTAAATTTATTTGACACATCTCCCAATATTTTCCTTTGAGTTGTAACAACTCTTTGTGTGTACCTGTTTCAACAATACGTCCATTATCCAAAACTATAATCCTGCTTGCATTTTGAATCGTAGACAGCCGGTGCGCAATTACAAAAACAGTTCTGTCCTTCATCATGGCATCAATAGCTTCCTGAACCAAGTTTTCTGATTCAGAATCTAAAGCACTTGTTGCTTCATCAAAAATTAGAATTGGTGTTTTTCTTAAAAGTGCCCTTGCAATACTGATTCTTTGTCTTTGGCCACCTGACAGTGTTAATCCCCGATCTCCAATCGTTGTATCAAATTGTTGCGGTAAATTCATGATAAACTCATAAGCATTCGCGGATTTCGCAGCTTCTACCACTTCTTCAAGCTGACAGTTATCTAAGCCATACGTAATGTTGTTGGTAATTGAATCATTAAACAAAACAACATCCTGACTTACAATAGCGAATAGTGATCTCAGATCATCAATTATGTAATTTTCAATATTTATATGATCTAAATATATTTCACCTTTAGTTACATCATAAAACCTCGGTAGAAGGTCCACCATGGTACTCTTTCCTGATCCTGATGCTCCTACAATGGCAATCACCTCTCCTTTCTGTACTGTTAAATTGATGTCAGTTAATACTTCTTTATGAGTGTAGGTAAATGACACATTTTTATATTCTATCAGTTGATTGAAAGATTTAACAGGAATTGGATTTTCTTTTTCAAGAATCACTTCATCTGCTTCCAGAATTTCATTTATACGATCCAAAGCAGCTAATCCTCTTTTAAAATTGGAAAATGCAGTAGCAATATTTTTAGCAGGATTTATAATTTGAGTGATTAGTACAATATAAACGATAAATAATCCCGAATTTAAGTTTCCGGTTCCATGAAGTACCTGCATTCCACCAAAGACCAGGATAACCATAACGATTGAAACTCCCAGGAATTCGCTCAGAGGGGATGCTAAATCGACCCGTCTGTAAATTCTTTTTTGTAAATTGGTGAAATTAGAATTTAGTTTGGAAAAAATTGATTCAGAATGTTGATGTGCAGCAAATCCTTTAATAATTCTTAATCCGGAGATACTCTCTTCAACATGAGCAAAAATGATTCCTAATTTCACTTTGGCTTTTGTAGTTCTTTTTCTTAATTTTCGAGATAAAAATGAAATAACTAATCCGGCAATTGGTAATAAAACTAAAACGAAAGAGGTTAATTCAGGACTAATGATTGTAAGAACAGAAAAATAGATAACAACGGTCAAAGGATCTGTTAAGAAAGTTTGGATAGACTTCATAATAGTAAACTCTACTTCTTGCGTATCGTTCACAGCTCTTGAGATTACATCACCTCTTCTACCGGAAGTAAAATAGGAAATGGGTAGTATTAAAATTTTATAGTAGAGTTTATTTCTCAATTTTCTAAGTATATCGCTCTTAATAGGAGCCATTAGATAGAGTGAAACAGCTAGGAATAGATTCTTTAACAAAAAAAGAAGTATGATAACTATAGATAAAATAAAAATTGAACTACCAATGGAAGTGAGGTCAACAATAGGAGATAATATTTTAATAAAATATTGACTTACTAAACTCACATTTTGAATAGAACCTTGAAAAAGAAGTTTCACGAATGGTTCAATCAATAAGAAAGTAATGATTGCCACTGAGACAGATAGTAAGTTAAAGAAACTGACAGCTAATAATTTAGCTGAATAGGGTTTTAGTAATTGGAAAAAAATAGTTCTTTTTTTCATGTAAAGTATTAGAACTGCAAAAATAAAAAAAAAAGGGTTGCAAAAAGCAACCCTTTATATTTTAAAGAATAAGTATTATCTAGGTTGTACAACAACTTTCTTAGTTAATACAGCATCTTTAGTAGTTAATGTTACAAAGTAAACACCAGGAACAATGTTCTTTAAATTGTAAGAGAATTGTTTTTGGTTTTCAGTAATAGATACTTGAGTTTTATCAACCATAGAACCATTTATTGAAGAAACTGTTAATACAGCATCACCACTAATATTTTCAACTTCTATGAAAACCAATTGACCAGGTTGAGATGGGTTTGGATAAATTTTCATTTGAGGTTCTAGTTTAGCTGGTTTTTCACCCATTGGAACTTCAGGAGCAGGGGCTCCACCTGGGTTAACAGTAATAGTCATAGTATTGGTTGACCAAACTTTAGTATAATAAGGAGCTGTAAAGAAGTTGTTACCACCAAGTAATGGAGGAGTTAATGTAGTCCAAACACCAATTTCATTACCATGAGGAATAGTCATAGATGGGTCTGTATAATTAGTGATTAAAGCATATTCAATGGTATAAATACCAGCCTCAGTGAAATTCGAGATTGAAACTGTACCTTTACGATTTTGGAAATAAGCTAAGCTAAAGAAGTCAAATTGATCAGTACCAAGAACCGCTCCTGAGCCTGTAGCTAATGGGAAGTGGGCATCAGGGGCTTGACAAAGTGCTGAAGAATAATTAAATGATCCAGATAAGCCGGTTCCTACAAGATCCATTTGATATCTTAAACTACCAGAATTTGATACATAGTCTGTCAAGTTAGAAACAAGTGTAGGAGTTTGAGTAGAATCAGCTTGGTAATAAACAGAATAAGTAAGAGCTAGTCTAGTTCCGGTTGGTGTTCCACATGCATTATCAACCTTGAAATAGAACTCAACAGGATGGTTTGCAGTAATGGTTGTATAATTATCTTCTGTTGAGTTTTTATAGATTCTTAAACGAGGTTCACCAGAAATCTTAATATCATTAGTTGTATCAGTATAGGTACAACCACCGGTGGTAGATACAAATGTATAAACAATGTAAATAGTATCAGGTGTAGCACTACTATAGGTATATACATTTGAACTAACTAAAGAACCAAAAGGAAGATCTGTTGTTGCATGATATGCTTGTGCAGTCCAAGTTCCGGTATGAGTTGAAGAAGCAGTGACAGTATCTAAAGTATTTAAACATACTTGAGGTACTTCGTCAGTTGTGATGATTGGGATAGCATAGTTACTAATAGTTGTATCAGCAGTAGCTTGACATCCTAGAGCATCAGTAACAGTAACGGTATAAGTACCGGCACCAACATTAGTAAGATCTTCTGTAATGGCATTATTAGACCATAAGAAAGCTAAAGGAGGAGTTCCACCACCAGCTGTTAAGTTAACACCAGTTGTGGTACCTGAACAAATGGTACTAGTTGCAGAAACAGAAGCTGTAATAGCTGTTGGTTGAGTAATTGTGATAGAATCAATCTTACTACATAGATTATGGTCAGTTATTGTAACATAGTATTTACCTGCCATTAAACCACTAATAGTATCAGTGTTAGCACCGTTTGACCAATGATAAGTATAATCAGGTGTTCCACCATTTGCAGTGATATAACCTTTTCCATTTGTTCCACCATTACAAGAAACATTATTTGAAACAGTTGAAACGGAAGTTAATAAGGTTGGTTCGGTTAATGTTCTACTTGCTGTAGCTATACAACCATGTGCATCGGTTACGGTTACTACATATCCTAAAGCATTATATGGAACACCTACAAGGTCTTGACTTGTTGATCCATTTGACCATGAATATGTATATGATGTAGTGCCTCCTGATACGGAAATATAGATTCCTCCAGTTGATGTGCCATTACAACTAATATTTCTTGTTGAATCTACTGTGATAGCTAATACTTCTGGTTCGGTTAATGTTCTACTTGCTGTAGCTATACAACCATGTGCATCGGTTACG
>DAONEU010000061.1:8445-8995 GCA_035403245.1 Bacteroidales bacterium
CCTCCAGTTGATGTGCCATTACAACTAATATTTCTTGTTGAATCTACTGTGATAGTTAGTGCATCTGGTTGGGTAATAGATATTGAATCAATCTTAGTACAAAGATTATGGTCTGTTATTGTAACATAGTATTTACCTGCCACTAAACCACTAATAGTATCAGTATTAGCAGTATTTGACCACAAGTATTGATATGGAGCAGTTCCACCGTTTGCTGTGATATAGCCTTTTCCATTTGATCCACCATTACAAGAAACATTATTTGAAACAGTTGGAACGGAAGTTAATAAGTTTGGTTCTCCTACTACAACATCAATTAAAGTCGATTTACATCCAATGTGATCGGTAACTGTCAAAGAATAGGTGCCGGCTGGGATATTTTCAATATCTTCTTCGGAACTTGAAAATCCATGATTACTTGACCAAGCGTATGTGAATGGAGAAGAACCAGTTACAACGATGTGAATTTTACCTGTAAATGCACCATTACAATCTACATCCGTAACTACTGGTTTTGAAATAGTAGGAGGATTATTAATTGTAATCGCTA
>DAONEU010000061.1:9095-11364 GCA_035403245.1 Bacteroidales bacterium
ACATCCGTAACTACTGGTTTTGAAATAGTAGGAGGATTATTAATTGTAATCGCTACACTGTCATTTACAGAACAAGTTAAAGCTGTTCCAGGTAAAGAAGCCGTTACATTTACATAGGCTTTGAATATTGTATTTCCTCCATAAACAGTTGGATTAATCATCAATGAGTCATTTTCAGTTGGACCAGCAGCCCATACAGTTGAGAAAGTTGAAACTGGTGAAATTCCCACTTTAATTGAATCTCCTCTACAAATAGTTACATCATCAGAAATAGTGTATTGAGGAGATGGCACTGCATATACTGTTAAGTAACTTGTATCTGAAACACAACCTGTTTCTGTATTTTCAACAAAGCCTCCTAATACATAAGTTCCAGGTTGATTTACCAATGAGAAAACATTCGTTACTTTATTGATATTAGTTGGAGTAATTAAAGTATATGTATATTGGAAATCAGGGTCATTTTTGAATCTAACTTCATGAAATACAGTATCAGTACTAGAATTCCAACAGAAAGATAGATCTTGATTATAGGTTAATAATGAATCTGTTCCGATAAATAACTTAACATCAAATCCAATATATTGAACACCAACATTTACTATTTGGGAATATTTACAACCATTTGCGTCTTCAGTTTGTATTAAATAAGAACCTGAATCAGGTACTGAGAATATAGATGAAGTAATATTAAATTGAGTATTTGTTCTGATTTGAGTGGCTGTCCATATATGTTGGTTATTCCATCCATTGGTAATTTCAACTGTTCCAGAATCCTTAGAATTACAAACTTTTTTAGGAGTTTTCTCTATAGCTGTAAAAACAGGTAAAGAAAGAGGTGTTACAATCTTTGTAGCAGTTGTTTTACATGAAAGATTAAAGTTTAACACATTACCAAAAGAAGTAGTTTCACTATATTCGTAATTGGCTGTTAAATCTAAAGAATAAGTATTTTCAGTTAGAGTTAAATGGGAGATTGAATTTGTTAGGCCTAAAATAGTATCCAATGAATTTGTTGAAGTCCATCTATATGAATAACTTGATGGGATAGATGTTGTAGTACCAATTGTTGAAGTTAAAGTAACTAATTCGTTTAAACAGAATGGATCATTCAAAAGAGTAACGGTTGGATATCTATTCGCATAAATATAATGCCAAGCAGTATCTGAACAACCAGTTGTAGTATTCTGAATTGCTGCACCAACTCTATATGTTCCTGGTGCATAAATTCTAATACCATTTCCACCCTCAATTGAAATATTTTGTGGAACAATTAATGAATAATTGTAACCATGTGTAGGATTATGATTAATATTTTTATCAGAAATAACTGTTGATAAAAACATACCTGAAGTCCAACATACAGCTGTATCAGCATCTCTACCACCCAATTTAAATTCTGCAATTGGAGTATAATAATCATTAAAAGCAATCACTTGTGCTTTAGTATATGTACAACTACTTGTAATATGAGTCGCTGTAACATTAAAAGTATCCATTGGTAAGTTCGAGAAAGTATATCCAACATGGTTTCCAACATTTGGAGAGATAGTGTATGTATAATTAGGGTTAGAAGAAACAGTAAATGATCCATTTAATGAATCAACATCGTCTCTACATCCTCTTTTATCAATTACATTAGAAATAGTAAAATCAGGATAATCTAAGGCTACAGCAGTGTCTGAAACCACTGCAGACTTACAAGATGTTTCAATATTGGTAACAAAACCTCTGAATATATAAGAACCGGCAGTAGAGATATATTTTGTTGCTGTACTATTATGGATAGTATCTAAAGTTGTTGGTCTGATAATATTATAAGTATAGTTAGCAGTAGGAAGTGCAGATAAGGTTGCCGTTACGAGTGTACTGTCATGAACAGGTAAACAGAAACTGCTAGGATTGACTGCAATTGAAGCTACAGGAGCAGGATTTAAAGTGATGGTTTGAGTTGCTGAAGCAATGTTTCCACATGCATCAGTTACTGTCCATAATCTTAAAATTGTTCCAACTTCTGTTGCAGCACCTACAACTACTTCATCAATATGATTTACTGCTAATGATTCAGCTGGACAATTATCTTGAGCATCAGTTACATTTCCTGTAAACTCAGTAGAAGCATCGTATTGATTTGCATTATTTTTACATATTGCAATATTTGTAGGAACGGTGAAGGTTGGTTTTACTGTATCAATAACATTTACTGTTTGTGTGGCTGTTGTATAATTTCCACATGCATCGGTTACACGCCATTCTCTGGTATAAGTAT
>DAONEU010000062.1:0-11259 GCA_035403245.1 Bacteroidales bacterium
AAAACCAATCAACTTCCTTGTAATGTGAAGTTTATGATCGAAGGAGAAGAAGAAGTTGGTAGTGAAAGTTTATATACCTTCTGTACTCAAAATGTAGAGAAATTAAAAGCAGATGTAATCTTAGTATCCGATACTAGTATGTTAGCTAAAGGTGTTCCTTCAATCAATGTTGGATTACGCGGTTTAACCTATTTGGAAGTTAAAGTTGTTGGTCCTGCTCGTGATTTACACTCAGGTGTTTTTGGTGGTGCAGTTGCTAACCCAATTAATGTACTTTGTGACATGTTATCTTCAATCATTGATAAAGATGGTAGAATTACAGTTCCCGGTTTCTATGACGATGTTCTTGAAGTATCAGCAGAAGAAAGAGCCCTTATGGCTGAAGCTCCTTATGATGAACAAGAGTTTAAAGATATGATCGGTATCAAAGAAGTTAAAGGAGAAAAAGGATATACTACTGTAGAAAGAACATGGATCAGACCAACATTTGATGTATGTGGTATATGGGGTGGCTATATCGGTGAAGGTACTAAAACAGTTCTTCCCTCAGAAGCTAATGCTAAGGTTTCTATGAGAATTGTACCTTATCAAAATCCTGAAAAAATCATGAAATTGTTTAAAGAACATTTCGAAGCGATTGCTCCTGATTATGTAACAGTTACAGTAAAACCTCACCACGGAGGGGATGCTTATGTATCACCTATCGATCTTCCTGCATACAGAGCTGCTGAGAAAGCATTTGCTGCTACTTATGATGGAAAGAAAACAATCCCAACCAGAAGCGGTGGTTCTATTCCAATCATTTCTGATTTTGAAAAAATATTGGGTATCAAATCTATCTTATTAGGATTTGGTATAGAAGAAGATGGTATTCACTCACCTAACGAATGTTTCCCATTAGAACAACTATTCAAAGGGATTGAAACAGTTCCATATTTCTATAAATATTTCGCTGAAATGCAAAAGAAATAACTTGAATTAAATTCAATAAAAAAGGCTCCAATTGGAGCCTTTTTTTATTTAGATTATGTTTGTTTATGCGTAAAGTTCTGTAAATAACTCACGTAATTCTTTACTTTCACGAAGTAATTCTAACGTGATTTCAGCATGGTCTTTAGTATAACCGTTTCCAACAATCATAGTAACATCACTTCCAACACCTTCTGCACCTAGAGCTGCTTTAGTAAAACTGGTTGCCATGGAAAAGAAATAAACCAATCCATCATTTTTAGTACATAGAATACTGGTCATTTCAGTATCAGGAACATTGACATTATTGATGGTTAAGTCAGCCATTTGACCATTTGTAAGCTCTTCAATTTTAGTCATCATTGCAACAGGATCTTTTGCATTTCCAACGAATACTTCGTGGCAAAATCCAAGTTTTAGAAGTCTGTCAGCAGAATGTTGACTGCCGCACATTCCGATAACTTTTCCGGTTACACCTACACGTTTTTTTGCTTCATAGCAGCATAACATACCTGATTTACCACCTGCACCAATAATTAAAACAGTTTGACCAGGTTTACATAATTTGGCAGTTTGAGCTGGTGCCCCTGCTACGTCAAGAGCTGATAAAGCTAATGTTTCAGGCATATCAGTAGGTATTTTTGCATAAATACCACTTTCGAAAAGGATCGCTTTTCCATCAATATCAACTTGGTCAATATTGTCACGAATCTCTTTAATTTTGTCAATTCTAAGTGGAGTTAGTGATAATGAAACCAAAGTTGCAATTTTATCACCCTCTTTTAGATCAATTTTACCTTTTAATGCGTCACCAATTTTTTCAACAGTACCAAGTAACATACCACCTGAACCAGTAACTGGATTTCTATGTTTACCTTGTTTAGCAACGTTATCCAGCATGATCTCTTTAATCTTTTCGTGATCCCCACCTGCTTGCTCCTTAATTTGTGTGAAAGAAGCAGAGTCCACATTTAAAGTTTGAACATCGATTAAAATCTCATTGTCAAAGATCTCATCCATGTTGTTATCAATTTTATTTGCTGGTTGTGGTAATACGCCGATTGGCTCTATTACGCGATGTGTTCCGTATTTGTTTCCTTTTTTTTGCATAGTTTTATAAATATTATTGTATAAATGTTTAAAATATAATGTATTGCGTTTTTTTATTTGTTCGTTTTTTGAACGGGCAAATATATATAAAAAACATCAAATTTCCAAATAAATGAAAGGTTAAAGCGAATTATTTTAATCCACTTCTTTTAAGTAATGCATCAACCTGAGGAGCTCTACCTCTAAAATTGATATACATGTCCATAGCTTTTAATGTACCTCCTTTAGAAAGAATATTTTCTACAAAAGAATCAGCTATTTTTTTACTATAAACACCATTTTCAGAAAAGTAAGCAAATGCATCAGCATCAAGAACTTCAGCCCATTTGTATCCATAATAACCGGCAGCATAACCTCCTGCAAAAATATGACTAAATGATGTACTCATACATGTTTCTTCTACGATTGGTAAAAGCTCTGTTTTCTCAATTGCTTTTCTTTCAAACTCAAGAACACCGGTAATAGATTCAGGAGCAATTGTATGCCACATCATATCTAAGTATCCAAAAGTTAATTGACGACAGAAGGAGTACCCTGCTAAGTAATTATCAACCTCTTTTAATTTTTTAATCAAATCTTGAGGAATCAAATCTTTAGTTTTATAATGATAGGCAAACATTTTTAAGAATTCTGGATTTGAAGCAAAATTTTCCATAATTTGAGAAGGTAATTCTACAAAATCTCTTGGAACACTTGTTCCCGCTAATGATTCATAGGTAACATTAGATAGCATTCCATGTAAACCATGACCAAATTCATGTAAGAATGTGGTTACTTCATCGTAAGTTAATAAGGAAGGATTTTCAGAAGTAGATGGAGTAAAGTTCATCACTAGAGAAACAATAGGGCGAATGTTGTTCCCTTTTGCATCAATAGATTGTTCTCTGAATGAGGTCATCCATGCACCTCCTCTTTTAGAAGATCTAGGATGAAAATCTAAATAAAGGATGGCTAACAGTTCTTTATTTCTATAAACTTCATACGCTTTAACATCAGGATGATAAACAGGAATGTTTTTATTTTCTTTATAGGTAATTCCATATAATTTTTTAGTCAATATAAAAACGCCATCGATTACATTTTCCAATTTGAAATAGGGTTTAACCATTTCATCAGAGATGTTGTATTTTTTGTTTTTATATTTTTCTGAATAATAAGAAAAGTCCCATCTTTCTAAATTGCCTTCTAGACCGTTTTCTCTAGCGAACAGTTCAATTGCTTCAATCTCTTTTTTCGCAACAGGGTATGAAGCTTCAAGTAGTTGATCTAAAAGTATAATAACATTTTCAGGATTTTCAGCCATTCTATCTTGTAAAGCATATTCAGCGTATGTGTTGAAACCTAGAAGATGAGCAATTTTGCTACGCATATTTAATATTTCAATGATCAAAGAATTATTGTCATATTGTCCGGAGAATGCTTTAGAATTATATACTCTGTATATTTTTTCTCTTAATCTACGGTCATCAGAATACTTCATTATGGCGCCATAGCTCGGAGCAGAAAGATCGAAAAGATATCCATCTAATCCTTTTGCTTTAGCCTTTGCATGAGCGATTTCAAGTTCATTTGCTGGAATTCCTTTAACTTCTTCAGGAGTGGTCAAAATCATTTCAAACTCGTTAGTAGCAGATAATACATTTTCACTGAAAACTAATGACAATCGAGAAAGCTCCATGGATAAAACATTATATGACTCTTTGTCTTCATCACTCAATTGAGCTCCACTGTTAATAAATGCTCTATATGTTTTTTCTAAAAGCATTTTATCTTCTTGCTTTGTAAGTTTATCTTTCAATTTATAGATTTCTAATACTCTACTAAAAAGAGCTTTATTGTGGTAAATTTCATTAGAATGTTTAGTTAAAACAGGGCTAATCTCTTGAGCTATTTTTTGAAGTTCAGGGGATGTATTAGCTGATAGCATGTTGAAGAAAACATTTGATATTCTGGTTAAAAGTGCCCCACTTCTATCTAGTGCAACGATAGTATTTTCAAAAGTTGGGGTAGATTTTTGATCAGAAATCATATAGATCTCTTTATCAGCTACCTCAAGAGCATGGTAAAAGGCCGGTAAATAGTGTTCAACTTTAATTAAGTCAAAAGGAGGTGTTTGATAAGGCGTTTTCCATTCTTGTATTAGTGGATTGTTTTTATAGTCTTCCTCGGTGTATTCTTTTTGAACTGGTTTACATTGGTGAGGCTTTCCATTGTCTGGTGTTTGTGCTTGTAAATTTGTTGCCATAAGTGTCAGACAAAATAAAGTGTAAAAAAATTGTTTTTTCATAGATATAATTATTGTTTTGAAATGATTGAAACGATTACTTGAGCAATTACAGCTTCACCTCTGCCAACGGCATCTTGTCCTTCGTTGGTTTTTGCTTTCACTGAAATACTTTGAATGGGGATTTCTAAAATAGTTGCTAAATTTTCAACGATTTGTTCTTTATATATGGATAGCTTTGGTTTTTCAAGGATAATGGTAATATCAACGTTATTGACGATCCAATTATGTGATTTTAGAAGTTTAACTACTTCTAAAAGAAGTAGTTGACTATTAATATTTTCATATTTTGGATCAGTGTCAGGAAAATGAGTCCCAATATCTTGAAATCCGCCTGCACCTAATAAAGCATCACATAAAGCATGAATGACTACATCTCCATCTGAATGGGCAATGCAACTTTTTTCAAAAGGGATTACGATACCGCCTAATATAAACGGAAATTGGTTGATGTTATGATCAACCAATTTATGTAAATCGTATCCAAAACCAACCCGAAAGTTCATTAAATTTATTTTTTACCTTGTTTTTTAATTTCTTTAGCATAAAATGATTCAAAATTCAATGCTAGTGTAAATCTTAAGGTATTTTCAAGTGGGTTGTGTTGAGTAAAAGCTATGAGATAGGAAACATCAATTGCAAAAACATTGTATTTAAAACCTACACCCACTTCACCATATTTTCTGTTTCCTTTGTTTTTGTTTTCAAAGAAAGTACCTAGTCTTACCATAAATAAATCATTATAAGCATATTCAGCACCAACAGCAAAAACAATTTCTCTCATCTCTTCACTAAAACCACCTGGTGAATCATAAAACGACCTTAAAATTCCTTGCATTACCCCAATATTTTTGGTGTCTATACCATTTCCAAAATATTGATAAGTACCGTCAATGTTTTGTATTGGAGTACCATCTTCATCTAATAATTTCACGGGATTAGTAGGAACCAAAAGTTTTCCAACTTCTCCTAAAATGGTAAACTTGTTATATTTATCAATATCCATAGTGTAGGAAGCTCCAATTCTTAAATTAGTAGGAAGAAAATCCCTGTTAAGACTTCCATTAGTGTAAGAAATTTTGTTTCCAATGTTTGAAACACAAAGACCGGCGCGGAAAGTTTGGTTCTCGAATTTTGAAGATTTAAAATCTTGTTCATAGAAAAGGGAAACGTCAGCTGCTCCGGCAATACCCGGTTTCATTTCAATACCGCTTACTTCAATATTAGTAGCTAAGTTAGAATAGATAAAACGCGGAGTTACAGCCATGGAAAAGTGATCTGTGAACTTACGAGAATAAGCAAAATCAATCGCATATTCATGAGGACTTCTTTCACCGATAGGTTCACCAAAATAGTCAGTAAATTGAATAGATCCCATAGAAAAATATCTCAATGACATAGAAATAGCACTCATATCGTCAATCTTAAGAAAACCGGAAATATAGGCTAAACTAATATCTCCGATAAGGTCTTGAAGCCAAGGGCTATATGATATTGAAATTCCAAATTTGTTTTTGTTAAAAACATATTTAGCTGCATTATAGTGTTGAGAATTAATATCTGATGAAGAAGCAACTCCGATATCACCTAACCCTGCACCTCTGGAATCCGGGGCAATTTGTAAAAATGGCACTGAAGTAGTAATTGGATTTAAATAGGGTGATGAGGGATTGTCATAGTCAAAACCATTTTGAGAAAATCCATATAAAGTTGAAGATAAGACAATTGAAATTGCTAAAATTATTTTTCGAGTCATATTAATTTTTGAATATTTATTTTTGTTCAAAAGAAACGCAAAGATACTATATTTATTTTAAAGGATCACAATTTTTTCAAATTTTTCAACGGTTTCATTATTTGCATTTCTTACCGATATCTTATATATGTAAGTACCTTTTGCTAATTTGTCACCATAATCATCCAATCCATTCCACTCAATTCCATTACATCTGGTCCCATCTAAATATTGAGAAGAATGGACCGTTTTTACTAGTTTTCCAGAAATAGTGAAAATTTGCACCATAATATCTAAAAGTTGCCCCGGTTGATTGTGTTCAAAGTAGAATTCTGTATGTGTTGTAAATGGATTTGGATAATTTAAAACATGGTCAATGGATAATTTTTCATCTGAAACAACCGTAAAATCGAGTGTAGATTCAGATACATTATTGGCAATATCCCAAGCTCTGATTTTAAGAGTGTGATTACCAACAGCAAGCTCTTCCAACTGATATCTGACAATCCCAGAGTTGAAACTATCCTGATTGGCTTGGTAAAAATCATTTAAGATTATTTGAGAATCTGTGTTTTCATCAATGATGGCAATCAGGTCGTGCCCAATCCCATTTCCGGTTGTATTGATTCCGTTGTCATCTTTTAATTTAACTATCAATTGTGGATCGGGATTTGTCATTCCTCCATTTACAAATTTTTCACTATTTAAAAAAATATTGATTTCAGGACCTTTTTCATCGGCAATTGGATTATCGCTGATACCACCTATGATAAACTGATTAAAATAACCTGTCCCATCAGCATTTGATGATCTTGCATAATAGCTCAATTTCCCATTTCCATAAGAGTAATTGATGTCTTTAGGTACTATAAATGAGAATTCAAAGTATCCGTTTTTAACCGTTGCATTTCCTTTAAACAAGATGTTTTTTTGTAATTCAAATTCGAATGGTTCCTCTGATTCTTGTGGATCGTTTCTAAGTGTTACAACTTTTACCTTTTTATCATAAACAGAAGGAAAAATATTACCATTGAATTGAGTTAGAATAACGCCATCATTATCGGTAATATGTCCTTTAATGGTAACTTTATCCAACGCTTTTATAGTATCAACTTCCAAATTTACAGAAAACCCGTTAATAGAATCAGTTACGACATTACACATTGGTAAGTTAAGCTTCAATGAAGGATCCCCTAAAACGACAAGCATATTCCATGGGAATTTAGCTCCCCCTACATTATTTTTGCCTGATTTATTAAACTCCCCAATGGTGATTACTTTTTTATTTTCATCAAAAAGAGGTGTGTTAAAAAGAGCTTCACAATAGCTGAAATTTGAACCGGTAAATGCTGCACGTGTCGTTGTAATCATAGCAACAGAGCCCCCTTTCTCATTAACAAAAATGAGTTCTGAAGGAGAAACCGCTTTCCGATCAATCCAACCAAATGAACAAGTCAGATTTACCATCCATGTTTGATTGTATTTGTTATTCCATTTATTGATGTCAGAAATTTCTAAGATTCTTTCATGTGCTAGACCATTTCCACCACCATGACCGGCATAAGTGAATATTAATGATCCTCTATCCATTCGATTATTTATCGCTTTATTCACTTCAGGATACCTTTGGCCACCTGCAAAAGAAACCTGTTCGAAGGCATCACAATATATTTTGTCAATATTAAAATGGGGATATCGCGCTCCAATTTTTTTTGCTCCTGCATCTGCAGTGTACATGTGAAAGTTACCATCTTCATCATCTCCTACAAAAGTGACCGTATTTCTCCAATCTCCAAAATTTGAGATGATAGCTGAGTTTCCGGTAACTAAATTTTGTTTTGAAGCATAATTAGCAGTTTTGTTTACACATATAGCTGCTTGAGAAGCAGTTGTAACAGGAAATCTACCAACTGCAATATCTAATAAACCTTCACAATCTAATCCTTCATTGTCGTCTAATAATGCAAAATAATCATCATTAGATCCTAAAGCGTTTTCATTTAAAGAGTTTGTAATTTGATAGTTAGGAACATACACTTTAGTTCCGCTTACCAATCCTCTATAGTCATAAGAGGGTCTGCCAAACAATAGTAGATATTTCGGATATTCACCATCTGTTTTTTTATATACAGCTCTCATATAGTCACGGATTGCAGTAGGATCTTGAGCACCTGATGAGAATTCATTATAAACTTGTTCAGGTGTTACTACTAAGATGGATAAACCATCACTGCTCCTTCTGTTTTCAGCATGCCTTTTCGCTTCAGATACAAAATCTGGGTATGCAATGATAATCATATCTACATCTGAAGTTCCAATTAAATTTTGATTATTAATCTTTCCAATAGGAGATACTGAATAATAGGTACTTCCATTGAAGGCAATAAAATATTTCAGTTCTTCAGTTTTTGTTTTGAATGAAAAAATGCCATTGTTCAAATCCCCTATCATTTGGACTGGTTCATAAGGATTGGTGATATCCCAAACTTTTGTTAAGGAATTAGCATTACTCATGTCAAACTTAGTGTAATTTCCACTCCGAGCAGCTTGAGGAGCACAAAAAGGAAACTGATCTTTGTAAAATTTTAATTTACTTGGGATCTGGAATTCAATATAATCCAAATAAGCAACTGATGAAGATTGTGGCTTATTATAAGTTATGTTAATTTGCAATGGGGAACTAGTAATTGGAGTTGAATATGTTTTTGAAGTATGAGCAATAAAATCATTATCCCCAATATAACTTAACAACATATTGGCTATCGGATTTTCATTTAAAGTGATCGAAAAAGTTGAACTTTGACTTATCGTAGAACCTGCTGAAAAAGTGATTCTCGCATTAGAACCGGTTGGTTCAGGAATCGTAAAATTGTAGGTTTTGGATGTCTCAATATCAAAACCCTCATCAAACCATTGTTTTCCTGATTCAGCAAAGTTATATTTATCATTCTCGTAAAAATCATAATGGGTATAAGTATTAACAACACTATTCTCTGGTTGATCAGTGTTGTCAACAGCGTTAATCCTTAATTTATTTCCGATTGAAGGATCTATAGTAATATAGTAATAAGTTTTTTCTGCATAAATATTGAAAGTATGATTAAAAACGCCATTCGTTGAGTCGTAAGACCAAGAATGGATCCCATTGCCGTAAAAAAGAAAGTAATCATCATTATTAAAAATACCGTCACCACCATCGATGATAACAATTCTATTTTCAGTTAAATCGCTTGGTCGTGGAATTCCATTAGCTTCAGGAAGTATTCCTCCACCATTTCCAAATAAAGCAATATTGGAAGAGGAAATGTTGCCAGTTGGTATTCCTAATTGAACGAAATCATGGTAAGTAACCTTGTAAATTCCAGATTTAGTGATTCCAACTTTATACCAATTACCTGAAGCTAAAATTGAATTGGAAACCTCTTTTGTCTTTTTATAATACTTGATTTTATTGGGAGTTATTTCTATAGTGCAAGAGATCACTTTTAAAGGAGTGTTTCCTTGATATATAATTGGGATAAAACTTAATAGGGCATAGTTCTTTTTTGATAATCCCGCTGTCCTGATTTCTGCTTTAATCTCTTTCTGATTAAATTGAGATGGGATCAATTTGATTTCATCACCCGAAAATGGTGCCGTCATTACATTAGTAAATGTATATTGATACGATTCATAATCTCCATTTACTAAAAATTTTTCTGAAAAATGGGGTAAAGTTGGAAAATCAGTCCCAGAAACCGCCCCAACAAAATTTAACAATTCAATAACTGTATTTTCATCTTTTTGAAATTGTATTGATGAAGTCCATTCAAAAGAATACTCTTTTTTAATGTTTTGTGCTTGATTTTCAATGCATAAAGAAAAAAAAGTAAAAAAAATGATAACTACTACCCAAGTTTTTTGTTTCATATTTCGTTTGTATTATTGATATTCGACTTATATTTTTGATTAATAACGACAAAAATCATAAAAAATTATCAAATAAACTTTATTAGTGAAACGAATGTTTGAAAAAAATGATTACTTTTGCAACGCAAAAATTGAATTTTAATATGTCTAGACTATTTTGTGTTCTTATGACCACGGCATTACTCCTTACCACAAGCTTGGTAAATGCACAAGATGCCCATTTTTCACAATTTTATGCTAACCCGTTGTATTTGAATCCAGCGATGGCTGGGACAAATGTTTGTCCCAGAATAGCTACAAGTTTCAGAGATCAATGGCCAAGCGTTCAAGGTGAATTCGTTTCATATTCAGTATCTTATGACCAACATTTTGATAAGTTGAATGGTGGAATAGGCGTTTTATTGTTTGGAGATCGTGCTGGACAAGGGACATTTAACACCTATAGCGCCAATTTTATGTACTCTTTTAAATTAAAGGTTACTAGAAAATTTAATATGAGATTTGCTTTATCTGCAGGATATTATCAAACCTCACTAGATTGGAGTAAACTTACTTTTGGCGATATGATAGATCCAAAATATGGATTCGTATACCAATCTTCTGAGCTTCCTCCCGGGGACTTAGCTAAGGGTCAATTCGACTTTTCTGCCGGTATGCTTGGTTATTTTAAAAACTTTTACTTTGGTTTTGCAGCACACCATATTGTACCTATGTATGTTGGTTTTATCTCAGATACTTATAAATTACCAATCAAATTTACTGCTCACATTGGTGGAACATTTGATATAAAAAGAAAAAGTAAAAAAGAAGTTTCCTTTGGAGATATCTCAATTAGCCCTAATATTATTTACCAACAACAAGCTACTGCAAATTTAAATCCTCTTACTTTCCATTATTTTAATGAAGGTTTCTATTTGAATTTCTACCCGTTTACAGTTGGTTTGTGGTTGCGTCACAGTCTTCAAAATATTGATGCAATTATCTTTACAACCGGTTTGCAACACGAAAAATTCCGTATAGGATACTCTTATGACATTACAGCTAATGGGTTGTCCGGAATTTCAGGTGGTGCTCATGAAGTTACACTACAATTACTTTTACCTTGCCCTGAAAAAGTAAGACATATTAAAGATTTAGAATGTCCACATTACTAGAATTGGATTAACAATAAATAATGAAGTAGAAACGTTTGAAAAAAAATATATTTATAATATGAAGATCACAAAATTTTTAAGTTTAGCCTTCTTCGCTG
>DAONEU010000063.1:0-11198 GCA_035403245.1 Bacteroidales bacterium
TCATCGTAACCACCAGGCTCAGACAATAATAGAAACGATTCATCACTCTTTACAATTCCAATGGCTGGATGTTTTACCCCATTAAAATAGGTGGTCTTTACCATTGTGTAGTGAATCATATCGTCAAATATTACTCTATCACCAGGTTCTAATGGTTCTTCAAATGCAAAATCACCCATCCCGATGTAATCACCCGCTAAACAAGACGATCCGCCTAAACGATATACATTTTTACTTTCAGCGTCAGGATCTGATGCTCCCAAAACTTTTGGCTTGTAAGGCATCTCCAAACAATCGGGTAAATGACACGAGAAAGAGATATTTAACATCGCAATATTAATTCCTTTATTTTCAATAACATCCTCAACGGTTGAAACTAAAACGCCAGTCTGCCAACCTACTGCTTCGCCCGGTTCTAAAATCACATCCTCTAAATTGGGATAGCGTGCCTTGAAATCTTTCAACAACTGAATCAAATGGGGCACATCATAATCAGCCCTTGTGATGTGATGCCCACCTCCAAAATTGACCCATTTGCACTCTTTAATCAAATGGCCAAATCTGCTCTCAAACTCTTTTAGACAATTTTCTAGAGCAAAACTATCATTCTCACATAAAACATGAAAATGTAACCCTTCAATATGCTCAGGCAGATGTTCCGGCATGTTTTCTTTTAGAATTCCTAGTCGAGAGCCGGGAAGAGCAGGATTATACAAGTCGGTTTCAATCTCAGAATATTCCGGATTAACGCGTAATCCAAAACTGATCTTTTTGGGACATGCTAAAGCTTTCTCCTGGTATTTATACCACTGACTTAATGAATTAAAAGTCATGTGGGAACTGTAATAAAGCAAAGCTTCAAACTCATCCTCCAAATAGACTGGAGCGTAGGTATGAGCCTCAGTTTGCATCTCCTCAACGATTAATCTTGCCTCATTCAGTGAACTAGCTGTTGCTCCGGATAAATAATCCCGAATCAAAGGGAAAGAGTGCCAGAAGGCGAACCCTTTTAAAGCACATATAATGGAGACACCTGCTTCTTGTTGAACCAGGTTTAATAATTGCAAATTGGCTTCTAATGCTTCTTCAAATATCACATAACAAGGTGATGGATACTCTTCATATTTGGATAAATCTGCCATAAGATATGGATATTCTGTTTGGTTAATTAATATGATTACAAATCGATTCAAATTGGGATACATCCAATTGTTCCGGTCTTAAATTGAAAATGGGATCCTCCTTAAATTCAGCTTGAAAAGTGTAAGATTTCAAAGAGTTTCTTAAGGTTTTACGCCTTTGGTTAAATGCCATCTTGATCACCTGCTTAAATTGAACCGGATCACAATGTAGTTTCTTTTCCGGATTTAAAGTCATTCGGATCACTGCTGATTTAACCTGAGGTGGAGGTGTAAAATGATACTCCTCAACGGTAAATAAATACTCAATATCGTAAAACGCTTGCAAAAGGACACTCAATATTCCATACATCTTCTTTCCAGGCTTGGATGCGACCCTTTCTGCTACCTCTTTCTGAAACATTCCTACCATTTCAGTGCATAAATCTTTGTGATCCAGAATTTTGAATAGAATCTGAGATGAGATGTTGTAGGGGAAATTTCCAATGATCGTAAAAGGTTCAGTATAAATCTGATCCAAAGGCAATTGCAAAAAATCTCCGGAAATAATATTTAATTTTGGAAACTTTTTCTTTAAATAGAGCACAGATTCCTGATCAATCTCAACCACAGAGAAATTCAAATCTTCCTGTTGTAGAAGATATTTGGTTAATACACCCATTCCGGGGCCAATCTCGAGTACATTTTTGTTGTCAGATCGGATCGCTTTAACAATATTGTGAGCAATCTCTTCATCATTTAAAAAATGTTGTCCCAGATGTTTTTTGGGTTTTACATTCATGTTTTTTTATTCTAAATTATCACCTCTTAAATAGCGGAAACGCTTGCGGGCATCGACAACGTATAAGCTTCCCGGGTACTCTTTTAATAACTTTTGATAACAAGCCATTGCCTCCGGGATATTTTTAAGATAATATTCGTAAAGTTCAGCTAATTTAAAAAGGGCATCATCTCCTAAAATATCGGTGGAGTATGTTTCAATAATTTTTTTATAATAATTTTCAGCGGCGAAGTAATCTTTTTGTCGGGTTGCAATTTGTGCTCTGGTATACAAAACATCATCATTTAATTTGGAGAGTGGGGAGTAAAAAGATATCGAATCTAAATATTTAAGAGCTTCATTATCATTATTCTGGAAAATTAAAAAATCGGCTTTTGCAAATAACCGAAGCGCAATATTATGGGTTGTGTTATCATCAAACAATGAATTTAATGTATCCTCTTCATCAACTTCCTCTTCATCTTCCTGATTATCAGAAATGATGAATGAAAGGTACATAGCATCGTTTGCAATCAATTTGGAAGTGGCTGCCCTTAAGACATCTAACTGGCTTTCAGCCCAGGCAAACTCACCAATATAAAAAGACAATTTAGCATTTTTAAATTTGGCGATCTGACCGATACTATCGTTTGGTAACTCTTTGTCAACCTGAGAATAAAGCAACGTAGCGTCCCAGATTTGATTGGTATGTAAAAGGATATCAGCTAAGTCAACTTTATAGACAGCTTTCTCCTTTTTATCATTTTCAGAGTTTTTTATAGCGGTATTTAGAATAGCGATAGCGTCATCAGGTTTATTGGTATAAAAAGCGAGCAGATGAGCATATTTTCTGATCCAATCGGATGTTCCCGAATGGATTCCATACTCATCGATCATCTTTTTAAACGCGAGTTCTAAAGCTTCTGCATCTTGAATTTTTACAGGTGAGCTGGAAATAAGCTGGAGATATTTTACATTTAAAAGTTCAAACTGAGCATTGGTTGTGATAGGAAGATCAGACCTCTTTTCGATGATCACATTTAATGCTTCTATAGCGATATCATAAGAACGATTCTCCTTAGCAATTTGAGCGAAATCAAAGAGAACCTCACCACTGTTTTTCAATCTTTTGTCGATAGCTTTTGCAATATTTAAACCATCTACAAAATCTTTATTAATAATACAAATCCAGTAATATAATTTTAAATAACAGAAATTATTGGGCTCAGTTTGAATAGCTTTTTTTAAACCATTCTTTACAGTCAGATGCTTTTGATTGTCAGCATCATCCAATAGTAAATTCTGAATGATCTCCTGTGCTATTGGCAGGTATGTTTCATCATTATCCTGAATCAAGTTTATTGCTTCCTCGAAAATTTTATCGGTTAGATTGAGTTGTTGATAAATGGAAGTGAGTTCTTTAGAAAAAAGCTTTGGATTATTGAGTTGTTTTCTCCCTTTCATCAAGACAAGTTCTGCATAATCTCGTTTCCCAAAAGCGAGAAATGCGCCATATAATTCCCGATATGCATTTTCAGAGTTGGTCACTTTTTTGACTGCTTCATCATAAACCTCATTGGCTTCTTTACTATTTCCGGAGATCTCGTACACATATCCCAAATCGATGGTATATCTCAAAAGGGTAGGGAACGCTCTTTGTTGTTTTTTGACTATTTTTTCGAGATCCTTGTATTCTCTAAGTTCAATTAAAGTTCTGTAGAAGTAATAATAGATATAGGTGTCCTGTTTTTTATCATATATTTTTTCAAAAAGTTCCCTTGCTTTTTCATATTCTCCATTTTGATAGTATTGGATAGCCAGTTTTTCATCGGGGTTTGATTGAGCAAGAAGGGAATTGGTGCTTAGAAAAATGAATAAAATACAAGTAAGGAGAGTAATAACTCCCCATTTGAAATTAGAGAAAATAGTTTTTTTTAGGGTCATGATTAATGACTAATCAATAATATCAAAACCTGTATATTTTCTTAGAACTTCAGGTATTACAATACCTTTATCGGTTTGGTTGTTTTCGATTAAAGCGGCCATGATACGAGGTAACGCAAGAGCACTGCCGTTAAGGGTATGTGCAAGTCTGGTTTTTCCTGATTCTTCATCTTTAAAACGAAGTTTCATTCTATTTGCCTGGAACGCTTCAAAATTTGAAACAGAGCTAACCTCTAACCATTTTTGTTGTGCTTTGGAATACACTTCCATATCGAAAGTTAAAGCAGAAGTGAAACTCATATCACCACCACAAAGACGTAAAACACGGAATGGAAGGCCTAATTGGCGAAGTAGTCCCATAACATATTGTTTCATATCTTCTAAAGTCTCATAAGATTTATCAGGATGTTGGATTTGAACAATCTCCACTTTATCAAATTGATGAAGACGGTTTAACCCACGAACATCTTTTCCGTAAGAACCTGCTTCGCGACGGAAACAAGCAGAGTAGGCACAATTTTTGATTGGAAAATCAGATTCTTTCAAGATCACATCTCTGTAAATATTGGTAACAGGTACTTCAGCTGTAGGGATTAAATAGAAGTCATCAATAGTAGCGTGGTACATCTGGCCATCTTTATCAGGAAGTTGACCGGTTGCGTAAGCGGATTCTTTATTCACCATGTAAGGTGGCTGGATTTCTAAATAATTTGATGCTGTTGCAGAATCCAAAAAGAAATTAATTAATGCTCTTTGAAGACGAGCCCCTTTTCCTTTATAAACAGGAAAACCGGCCCCAGTAATTTTAGTTCCCAATTCAAAATCGATGATATCAAATTTTTTAACCAAATCCCAGTGAGGAATTGCTGATTCATCCATATTGGAAGCATCCCCCTCTTGATGAACGATCTCGTTATCATTAGCCCCGTAACCGCGTGGTACAGACTCATGAGGAAGGTTTGGTAGAAGTACTAAAATATCAAGAATCTCCTGTTCTTTATTCGACAATGAGATTTGATCATTTTTTTCAGTTATTTTAAGCTCAGCAATTTGATCTTTAAGTGGAGCTGCCTCGGCAGCTTTGCCCGATTTGAAAAGGATTCCGATCTCTTTAGAGAGTTTGTTTTGTTCCATTAGATTTGTGTCTAATGCTTTCTTTAATGCTCTAATATCGGCATCTAATGCTAATATTGTGTTGATAGATTCAGTAGCATCAACATTCTTAACATGTAATCTTTCAATTACAAATGAAGCATTTTCACGGATAGTTTGTATCTGTAACATTGTTATAAAAATTAGTGGACAAAAATACGAAAAATTTGCTATTGATTATTTGAAGCCAACATTGGTTGTTAACATTTCTCCGCGTGGATTTTTAATAGCATATCGTGTAAATTTTTCATCAGCTTCGAAACCATCCCCTTTATTGATAGTTCCATCAGCTTTGATTTGAGTTACCTCAACTTCTGAATAGATTCTTTTGTTTAATTTATCCCAAATAATCTGCTCAGTTTTTATGGATTCATGTTTTACAAGGTCTGTAATGACTACATTTTTGGATGTTTCCATCCTTTGCGTCCAATCCTCACTAATAGCGTAATCAGCTGTTAAAACAGATTGTTTTTCACCGTTACTATAGGATGTAATTTTAATTCCTCTGGGGAAATCCATATATGGATTCTCTCCACCATATTTATTCATATAGGGAGCAAAAAGAGTAAAACTCACCTTTCCTGAATCACTGATGATGATCTCAATATTGGAGGCTGATTCATCAGGGAACTTTCCATCAAATTCTAAAGGTTTGTTTTTCTCATATTCATTTGAATTACAAGAAATAAAAAATGCCACTCCAATGATCATTAGAGTGACATTTAATATTTTAGTTATTTTCATTTTGAGAAAAAGTAAATAAAGTTGATAGAATTATCTAACAGTTGTAGTTTCATTAATCCAACAACCAACTCTATAGGTATCTCCTGCATTTAATCCTCTCACAAATTTGTCATTTTGAGATGGGAATGAAAGTCTACTTTTACGATTACTGATTTCATTTGCTAATGAAGGATCCATTGACAGAGCTTTGTTATATTTGTCAACAGCAGCCCAGCAGTTTGCATTTGGTAATGCATCACCACCGGAACATCTTGAACCAGATGAAGCATATAAATCTCCAATTAAAACATAAGCTTTAGCAAATGTGGGGTCTAATTTTAATGCTTCATAAGCAGCAGTTCTTGCTTCAGAGTAATTTTGTTGAATCATATATACGTTACCAATCATAAATTGAACAAGTGCTTTTTCTTTATTGGTTTCATATAATGAATCAGCTTCATGAAAATAGGTTAAGGCAGCGTTAAAATCTTCATCTGTTAATTTTTCTTTTTGTAAAGTGTAATTACCCATTAGGAATGCAGTAAATGCACTTGGTTCAGCTCTATGTACTATTTCCAACCCTTCAACAAAAACAGAATTTACTTTTGGACAATCATCTGCATTTTGGAATAACTTTAACATCTTCTTTAATGCAGGTATGTTTTCCCTCATATTAGGCATCCTCTTGGTATAAACATCAATCAAAACATTACATGGAGCAAATGGACTAAATGCTGCTTCAATATTTGTCAATGTTTTTTGATAAGTGTTTATAAATAAATACGATCTTGAAGTGTCTTTTTGAAGTGACAAATATGTTTTATTATATTCTTCAGGAGTGATTTGACCTGCATCCATTCTTTTTTGTAAATTTTCAAAATTGGCTATTTGTTTGTCAATTCTTTTATAAGCATCGACAATCCCGATTTCTATATAACTGGTTGCTCTTTCATAAGCATCAATTAAAATAGTTGTATCTTGCTGAATTTTAACCATTTGTACAGCTACTCTAAAATACATATCCCATACACTCGGTTGAGTTTTCTCTTTTTCCAATTCTACAGATTGAATAAATTGATTGAAAGCATTTTTAAACTCTTTTTTATCATCTGCAGATAAGTATTCAGGAGTTCTGTAACGAATTGTATTTAATGCTTGAAATCCAATGGTACTACCTTCTGAGAATTTTTGAGGGAAATATAAACTTCTAACTTTATACGACCAGATTAATGTATCGATTAAACGTTCTTTTCTTATAGAATCTGATGCAGCTTCTTTAATTAAGTTGTCAAACATGGTTTGACTATACGCAAAAACACCATCCCAGGCACAAGGGCATTTTTCAACTAAATATTGCCAATTGTGGTATGCTTCTCTATAATTCTTTTGATCATAGAAAGTTCTAAAATAGGTGATTTTTTCTAAACTTAGCAATGAATCTTCAGGGGTTGCACCATATTTGTATGGACAATTTGGATTTTGAGCTTTAAGTCCTAAAACGGTGATTGATAGGATAATAACTACTAATAATTTTTTCATTTTTATACTTAATGTTTGTTATTTATTTGGTTATGATAACGTTTAATTTCTAATTTTATTGTTTTTTAATCTAATTTGGCTCTTTGATACCATCTTTCATGAAGAATAAAATTCAAGGATAATCGGATCACATTTTCATCGATTAAACCATTAGAAAGAGTACCCATTTTGCCATATTCTATAGCAATATTAAGTGATGATTTTGTATTAAATGTTCGAAGTGGAAACCCTGCTCCAACAGAAAATACAAAATCAGAAATAGGCGTGTTTTTAACTATCATATATCCTGATGAATATCTAAAACCGACACGGTAACTTACTTTTTGTAAATACTTTGTGGACTTGAAGTCGGGAGTATATTGAAAACCTAATGATGAAACATAATTATCTTTTAAACTATCAGTGATCCCGGTTCCTGAGAATTTTGACCAATTTTGAAAAGTGAAATCTCCTGATATCAAGTATTTATCCTTGATGTTATAGGTAAATCCACCACCAATATATTGAGGCATTTTTAAAGATCCTCTTACAGCATCATCACCCGTTTTAATTAACACAGTATCAAATGATGTAGTGTTCTCGTATGCACCAAAATAATTGGTTATCAATGTATTATCTCTAGTTTTGGTAAATGCGGAATTCTCATAAACAAAACCAAGAGTTAATTTTTGATTTTCATTTATTTTCAATTCATATTGTAATCCTAAAGAAAAACGAAGTCCGTCAATATATTTTATTTGGGCAACTTTGGAATTGTAAATAGTTGAATTTCCAAACTCCATAAATCTCAATGTGTTGAAATTTCCCCATAAATAGGATAAATTCAAACCAATATGTAAATTCTTTTTGATTTTAAATCCATTTCCCCAATAAAATTGCATCAACCCACCTTCACCGGAATATCTATAGTCAGCTGTTCCAATATTTTCAATATTTGCTGTATCAGAAATGTTGTAGCCTAAATCACTAAAAGGCATTACCCCCAAGCTGGTACCCCAATAGTTGGTTATGGGCATTCCAATAGCAACATAATCGAAACGAGCTCTTGAATTTTTTTGAATCCTATTAGAAGACTGGAGAGTATTTGAGTATAAGCTTAAAGCACCATCTGCAATAAATGATAATGAGTCAAATGTGGAGAAACTGGCCGGATTTTTAAAATTGATAAAATATGGACTTCTGATGCCATATCCGGTTCCGCCCATACTGCTCATCACCCCGTTGGTTCTGTTGTTTAAAATTCCAACACCAAAAGAGGAGTATGGTGAACTCATTTCGTTTTGGGTTTGTCCGGAAAAAGGGATGATTGACAAAATTGCCAATATCAAAAAATTAATTGAGAATCTTTTATACATTCAGGTTCAATATTTTATTAAGCCCAATCAGGACTAAATTTGGAGCTGCAAATATCTGATTTTTTATTGACTTTTGCAAATAGGGCATATCACCGCCGGTAAGTATCACTTTTAAGTCTAAATAGGTAGTTTTGTAAGTATCAATTTGTCCGTCAATCTCAAATATTGTACCGTTAATAACGCCACTTTTTATTGATTGTTGTGTACTTTGTCCTAAAAAATAATCAATATTTTCAAAATCTTCTAGAGGTAATCGTGCTGTATAATCATGTAAAGATTTAAACCGCATTTGTAAACCTGGTGAAATTGCACCTCCTAGAAATTCGCCGTTTTTATTGACAAAATCATATACTATACAAGATCCGGCCTGTATAGATATGCAATTTTGATTCGGGAACAGAGTAGCTGCTGCCACACTATTCGCTATTCGATCCAGCCCTAAAGTTTCTGCTTGAAGATAATGGATAGAAATGGGCAGTTTACTTTGATGTGTGAATGGGATCAGTTGGGTTGATTGACGAATAAATGATTCAACATTCGAATCTAATTTGCCAACACTTGAAATAATCGATTTCTCAATATTGTATTTTTTAAATAAATCTTGTAATGATTCTAAAGTGATTTTGGGAACAGATGTAACAAAAACCATTTGATCTGATTGATCAAATAAAGCCCATTTTTGTAAACTGTTTCCTATATCAATTACTAAATTCATAATCTATTAATCTTCAGAGTCTTCTGCAATAAAATCTTTATAAGCAGTTAATGTATGTGCTTTGGATAAAAATCCAATATATTTTTGATCTTCATCAATAACTGGGAGGTTAAAATGTCCCGATTCTTTGAATTTCTTAATTATAGTTTCACCGGAATCATTGTATAGAGCTACTGTATCAGGATAAAACATCAAATCATGTACTTTAACTTCATCATACAATTCTTGCTTGAAAATGATCTCCCGATGGTCATCCATACACAACATTCCTACAAAATGGTTTTGATCATCAGTTACTACAAATAGATTCCTTTTGGATTTGGCAATAAGCTCAGTGTAAACTCTAAGGGTGCTATCTTCGGGAATTGTTAAAATATTCGAATCTATAAGTTTATGCCAATTCAATTTATGCATGGCGAATTTATCCTTATTATGTGTTTTCAATTCACCTTGCTCGGCTAGTTTTTTACTATAGATAGAATGTTTTTCAAATGGTTTGACTAATAAATAAGAAACGGAAGAGGTGATCATCAAAGGAATTAACAAACCATACCCAGATGACATCTCAGCTATAAGAAAAATTGAAGTTACAGGGGTGTGCATGATTCCTGCCATTACGCCAGCCATCCCCGCTAATACAAAATTTGCTGCTGGTAATGAAGTACCAAAAACTATATTCGAAAAAGAAACAACAAAGAATCCGGAAAATGCTCCAATAAAAAGAGAAGGTGCAAAAACTCCACCAATACCACCTGCCCCTAGAGTTAAAGAGGATGCAAAAACTTTAAACAATACGATCAGTAATAAGTATAAAATAAATAGAAATTCTGAGTTGAAAGTGTTAAAATAATGAAATATTGGTGAATTTTTAAATAATAAACTAGTTTGTCCACTAACCAAATAAGGGATGCTTTCGTATCCTTCTCCATAAAATACAGGAAAAAGAAAAATTAAAAGCCCAAGTAGAATACTGCCAATAATGCCTTTTATATATTTTGATTTGATTTTACTAATTTTTTTTTCTACTATTCTTGAAACTTTTAAAAAATATATTGAAATTACTGCAGTAAATAAACCCAATAAAATGTAAAATGGTACATTAGCAGTACTAAAAGGAATAATTGAAGTTATCTCCAACATTACATTTTTCCCCAAAAAAAGTAATGACAACACAGTTCCGGTTGCTGCAGCAATTAAAAGAGGGACAATGGAAGCAGCTGTAAAATCAATCATAAGTACTTCGACAGCAAAAACGATTGCAGCCACGGGAGCTTTAAATACTGCTGCAATTGCTGCTGTACAGCCACAAGCTAAGAGAAGTGTTCTGTTCTTGGCATTCAAATTGAAAAGTTGCGATAAATTGGAGCCTATTGCTGAACCCGTTAATACCATAGGAGCTTCTAATCCGACAGATCCTCCAAATCCAACTGTCAATGAACTTGCAACAATAGAGGAATAAATATTATGCCCCCTCAACTTGCCATTACTTTTAGATATTGACTTTAAAACAATACTTACTCCATGACTGATATTATCTCTTACTACCCTAGATACAAATATGATTGTTAATAAAATCCCCATTAATGGAAAAGCTAGGTATAAATAATTTTGTTCTGCTCCTGGAAATGCATTATGCAAAGAAGAAACCGTAAAGTGTAATAAATTTTTTACTACAATAGCCGCTGTTGCACCAAAAACACCTGTAAAAAAACTGAGCATCAATACTGTATTTTGAAGGCCCATTTTATTTTTAAAAAGCCTACGGGTTTTTGCCAAAAGTAAAAAAATATATTTATAATGCTTCATTTAGGTTTATTTAGGAACGCAAAAATAATAAAAAGAAATGGGATGAACTGAAAAAAATGTATTTT
>DAONEU010000064.1:0-9906 GCA_035403245.1 Bacteroidales bacterium
AACATTTTTAATGTTACATAAAAGAACTCAAATGAAGAACTAAAATAAATCGGAAACAAAAAAATCAGTTCAAATTATCTTTTTAATAATAAAAAGAAATAAAAATGATCGCTTTAAAAAAAATAAGTTTTTGGTTACTTTTTGTGATGATGATTTCGATTCAATCATTAGCACAAGATTTGTCAAATATTAAAGACATTAAACCTTTTTCAATAGAAGGGAATATAGGCCTCAACAGCTCTTATTATAATAATTTTGGGTCTATGCCAAATCGTCAATCCCCATTTGGATTTGGAATCAATGCAAATGCGACTATTTCACTTTATGGAATAAGTATGCCATTTTCTTTTAATTGGTACAGTAATGAAAAAGCCGGATTTACTCAACCTTTTAACCAGTTCGGAATCAGTCCAACCTATAAATGGCTTACATTACATCTGGGATATCGAAATGTATCTTTTTCAGAATACACTTTAAACGGATATACTTTTTTAGGTGTAGGATTAGAAGCTCGTCCCGGAAAATTTCGTTTGGGGGCCATTTATGGTAAATTTAATCAGAATTCAGAATATGATTTACTAATGGTTGATAGCATTCCCAAACTAACCCGAACGGGGTGGGCCGCCAAAATTGGATACGGAACAAATGAACGATTTGTGGATATATCCATTTTACGAATTGGCGATAATACAAACAATCTTTCTGATAGTATTATTAATTTAGCAACTACTACACCTGCTCAGAATTTGGCATTTGGGGTAACTTCAAAATTTAAAATAACTTCAAAATTATTCTTTAATTTTGATGGTTCTACGAGTATATTTACCAATAACCGAATGGTAACACCATCCACTCAAGAAGGATTACTTGGGATTGCGGGGCATTTGATGACCATAAACAATACAACTGAATATCATCATGCAATCAAAGCCGGGTTAAACTATCGGTTTTCTACAAATACTATAAGTGGTATAGAATATAGAAGAATTGATCCGGGATTCTCTTCTATGGGCAGCTATTTTTTTAATAATGATTTGGAAATGATCACTTTAAACCAAACCGTTTCATTTTTAAAAAACAAAATTACCGCCAGAGCATCTATTGGATATCAACATGACAACCTTAATAAAATAAAAAGCAAAACTTCAAATCGATTAATTGGTTCTTTGACAGGAAATTACAATATTAACAAGAACTGGGGTGTTGATCTCACATACTCCAACTTTTCTATCAATCAAAAAGCAATTAAAACTTTACAAAATAATGATTTGAAGATTTATCAGTTGAATCATAATTTTTCACTGATGCCCCGTTTTATAAAAAGTTCTGAAAAAACATCCCATATGGTTATTCTGAATCTGAACTGGATGAAATTAAGTGATAGAAACCAGGAAACATCCCTTCAAACGAATACGGATACATACATTGCAATGTTAATGTATAATTTAGGAATAATAAAATATAAACTTAATATCTCATTGGGAATTAATTACACTAGTATGATAAATCAGAATTACTTAAATAGTATGGCTGGGCTAACAATAAATATATCAAAATCATTTTTGGATGAAAAAATGTACATAAATATTTATAATGCTTTAATGTATAATAAAATAAATATTGATATAGGGACAGTTGTTAATAGTGGTTTGAATCTGACTTACCGTTTTCATCCTAAACATTCTTTGATATTTAATATCACAATGATTAATAATTCATTTACAAATTCAAATAGTAACCCTTCATTTAACGAAATAAAAGGAGATTTTGGCTATGTTTTTACATTTTAACAGAAAATTTATCAAACAATTATTCCTCTTTGTAGTAATAATTGTATCGTTTTGCCACGTGCAAAGCCAAAGTATTACACAAATGGTCAGTGTGACACCCCCTTATTCCAATAAATTATCAGACTACATTGCAACTCCAGGAAAAATAAATGTGATCATTAATGCTCCTTATGGGATGGATGGTATTGATTTACAATTTTATATGCATGGTTCGCTTATTAGTGCAGATGAATCAATCATTATTCGTACTAAAAAAAATTACAAACCCACAAAACCTATGGTTATTAAAGTGGTCCATTTACCTTCAGGTGGTGTATCAACACAACCTTATATCGTATCATACAATGATATAAGGCAAATATTTGATGATATAAATCTTGAATTTATTGGAATTACCCGTCAAGAAGTGATGCAAAATGGACTTCCGGATGGATTTTATACATTTTGTTTCGATATATTATTTTATCCTACAAATGACAATCTGGTATCTTCATGTAGTGCTCCATTTTCTGTATTAGCTGTTGATGCTCCTATCATTATTTCTCCGGCAAACAATATTATGATTCGAGAACCAGAAGCTAGAAATTTGATTTTTACTTGGACACGGCCTGCTCGTGCTCCAATTAGCACAAAATATAAACTTAAAATTATAGAATTGAATGATATCAACGATAATTTTCAAGATAAAATTCGTAATTTGGCATATCCTGCTTTTTTTGAAACTACAATAGTGGGAAGTAATACTTACCTTTACTCCTATTCGAATCCTGCTTTGAAACCGGGGAAAACATACGCTTTTGTTGTTGCCGCTATAGACCCATTAGGAACAACATCTTTTCTGAATCATGGGTTTAGTGAAGTCCAAATTTTTACCTATCAATCTAACGAACAAAAACCAATGAGTGGTACTTTGAATATGAATAATCCAAAATTCCCAAAAATTCAAGTCAACCATACAATTATACCTCCAATGTTGAAGAGTACAACGTTGCAAGGAACATTAAAATATCAATATAAAAACGGAACTACAAAATGGCCTTTATCAAAAACTAAAATCAAATTAGTGGAAAAATACATTGTGAGAAATTCTGATGGGACCATTAATGTTGAACGTACAAGAAATGATATTGGCAACTTAACTCAAAATCAATATCAGGATGGGAGAGAAATTGCCATTGCAACCACCAATGAAAATGGAGCATTTACCTTTACATTCTTGTCCAATTACAATAATCAACCTTTAAGAGATGTAAGTTGTTATGACAAAGTTGCAGAGTACTATAACTCCTCATCAAATCCATTTGAATATCAGTATGCTGATGCTTCTTATCGCAATCAGCCTGGTGGTCCAAATGCTGAAGTGATGGATTATTCCTATATATCAGCTGATAATTCATGTAAACTGTATAAAGCTTATGCTATTGTAATTGAAGGGGAACATGCTCGGTATTATTTGAATCCTGACCAAAACATTGCCTATTTTTTTGAAATAAAGGGAGGTGAAACCAAAGATATTGGTGAAGTAATTTCATTAGTAAAAACAGTAGACATCAATGTTTTGGTAACTTCCAAGGAGAATCCTGGTAATTTTACAATTAACAATACAAAAGAATTAGCGAATATGAATGTTTTTCTATTCAGAAAAGTTAATTTTGATTACCCACCAATCTTCCCGACACAGGATGTAACACCTGATAAAACAGATGGGTTCCCTGCTCCTGTAGCTGGAATGGTATGTGTTGGACAAGGATTAACAGACCAATACGGTATTGCTAAGATTAAATCGTTGGTATTTAGTGATAATACAACCTATCAATACTATATATATGTAAATAACTCACAAAATTATAATTATGAGAGTGATGCCCCCGTAATGATAAATTTTAGCGAGTTAGTAAAGAGAAATATAAACGGGCAATATCAGGATCAAACCACTCCCGGATATGATTTAATGCTTAAACAACATTCTGCAAATTCCTATTTTAGCACTTCCCATTCCAGCATTATTAATGGTTATTCTTATAAAGTAGAACTCCCTTTACGATATCCAACTTTAGTTATAGAACTTCGTGAAAAAGAGGGGTATAAAAAAATTTCTCAACCTGCAATTGTTATTCTCACTGAAAAATACCACAAAGGGAATCAAAAATTTGATCTGTCACAAAATTTCTCACCATTAAATCAAGATATTACACAAATCATCCCTATGGCACTTTGTGATACCGGCACTTATAAATTGGATAATTTAGGTGGAGAAGTAAAAGTTTATCCTTCAGCATTAATTGGCCCTTATAGAACTGTTACGATTAAAGTTCAAGGGTTTGTTGATACAACAATTATTGTTAAAAATGGAGGCCCTCTGAAATGGGGTGAACGATATAAAATGATCATTCCTATGCGATATGGGGCTCAATTTACGGGGAATATTACAGAAGCTGGTACACAAAAACCTTTACCAAATGCTTATGTTTCTATACTAGGTGAAACGTCAAAATCAACTACTACTGATCAAAATGGAAATTTCTATCTAGAAGTCCGTAAATTAGAAACCTTACGTACTGTGGTGATTTCACGCTATGGATTTATGAATGACACTGTAACCATTAAATTGAATAAAGCTAAAAATCAGTACTATTTTGAATTATATAGAAAAACCAGAAAATTGCGGGTCATAGTTTGGGGTAATAATGATTATGCAAAAGGAGTTAAAGTTTCATTACCCAATGTACCTAAAGAATGGAAAACAGACTATTCAAAATTGCCTACAGGACAAAACATGAATTATTCCGGAATCCAAATCAATCCGAACATAACACAAGGTGTTATTGGGAAAGGATTAATCCCTAAAACAAATACACCTCCAGCTATTCAAGGGAATCCTAAAATTAAACCCAATCAAAATACGTCCATTAATAACAATCAGTCTATTCAAAATAATCAAAACATCACTTTTGAAGAGCAATATTATACTGTTCTCACAGACAATGAGGGGATTGCTGAATTCGATTTTTCAGGAGGACAAACAGATCGATTTAAAATTATCATTTCAAATCCGCCTAACTCTTCAGAAAACTTTGTGCAAAATATTCAAGAAATTGATATTCCATATTCCAAAACATTGTTTGGGACAGTTTTACAAGTTGATTTAGAAGAGGGTGGTTGCCTTTCCGGGATTGTGTATTTAGGAGAAACAAACAATAAACCGCTAGCTGGTGTTAACATTATTGCTACTATTAATGGGCAGTCAGAACCTTATAATCTTACAACAAAGACAGATGCATCCGGGAAATATACATTAAAAAATATTCCGGTAAATCAACCATTTAAATTACAAGTAACAACGGGTAAACCCGGAGAAAATTTTGTAGGATTTAATAATGATCAATACACCATAAAATCATTTGGAAATAATTGCCAAACAGAAAGTTTTCATTTGAAAACGATTGATGGAATTGATGTGTCCACATTTCTTGGATTTCCTTTTGCTGCGACCGATTATCAAGAACAACAGGATGGAAATGTATTACTAACCGGAATAGTTACACTCTCTTCAAATCCATTTTTTAATGAACAAAAAATAAACATTAGTGGAGCTAAAATGAAAAAAAGTAATGTAAAAAACAGTAATGGCGATTATTATCTTATTCCTGTAGATTTACCATTTCTCACTGATATGAATTCAATTACTGTTTCTATATATAGTAACTATAGTGCAAATATTACTGATCCCTCTGGATTAAAATTTGATCTATTGGACCCAAATCAAGTAAAAGGTGAAATTGAAGCCGGAGTTCAAATCAATCAAAATAGCAATAATAGTAATTTGAACGGAAATTTTGGCGGGTTTGGTTATAAACTACCAGACTTGTTTCTTTCACTTCAACCTAATCAGAAAAAACCTAAAATGGTCGTATATACAACTTCTGGTCAAGTGAACTCTGCAAATATTGGAACAAATGGATTCTATCTGTCTGATGGAGAAAATGAAACTTTAACATATTCAGTAGATGGGTTTGAAAATGGGGCTTCTGTCGAAATTGAAAAATCATTTTTTGATCAAAATGGACTTACATTATTTACAACATTGAAAGCAAATATAAGCACAATCAATCCTTCAAATATTCAATTGGATGCCGGAATAATCAATATCAATAAAAAAGGGCTGACAACTGCTAAAGCTTCCCCTTTTAAAATACAAATGAAAAATTGGACTTTAAATTGTAATCAATGGTCAATAACAAATGAAGGAGTGAAAGTGTCCAGTAGTATTCTTAATACCGGAATAGATGTAAAAATTGAAAATCTAATCATTACATCTCAATCATTACTTACTGACAAAGCTATTGTTCATTTGGAAAATGTAAAACTATTAGGTCTTAAAGATGTAAAAATCTCAACAAGCCATAAAGGATTGGTGTACAAATATTTACACAATGGAGTTTATGGATGGAGTTTATATGCAGTGCCGGATCAAGGGCAAACCATAGTTGCTACATTAAAAGGGATGCCAGGATTAGCTCCAAATGATCAAATTGAATTTACAGCTGTCGATTTTAATAGTGAAGGGGAAAGTGTGTTAGCTCTCAACAGCCATAAATTCCGAATTTACAATATTGTAGATTTCACACCCTTCCCATTTACGCAGATGTATGTAACTCCAACCTCTTTGAAATTAACCGGAACTTACGATTTCGGCATTCCGGAATACATGAAACCTACCGGTGCTATGGGTTATTTTAAAGAAAATAATCAGATTGCATTTGCTTTAATGGATATGGATGCATTTAGTTTTACACATCACAATGTTCAATATAAACTTACACAAAAATATTTAATTTCTGATCGACAATTCATCGCTAAAGGAACTATAGAAGAACCGGGAAATTTACCTGTTCTTAACGTTACTTCGTATCATACTCCAACAAGTACAAAAATTGAAATTGATCCTGGACAAGATCTCCCTATGGGTTCAGGTAAGGAGCTTTTCAATTTAATCGGAGGAATTAATGTTGTTAATCATAGTTGGGATGTTCTACGTTTTGAAGGTGAATTGAAGGGTTTGAAGAATATTGCAGCCGGTCAAAAAATGAATTTTGAAGTGAAAGGTGCAGTACAAGCAACCAATCAAAAAATCGGTGTTTCAGATATTCCATCTTTCCCTGGATTGACAATTACATACGACATGATGAACTCCCGATTTATTGGATGCGCAGCTTTAGATATGAATTTAAGTGGTTTTAAACTTCAGGGAAATGTCACTACAATAATGGATAATCAAGGATGGTTATTTAACACAAGTGGATTAGTTGAGATTCCGGGAATTGGATCTGCCAACTGTTATGGTTTATTTGGGAATTATTCCAATTTGCCTCCTGAAGTCTCCAATCAAATCGGAAATGCTATTTGTTTGCCGAACGAATTTAAAACAAATTTAAATGGATTTTTCTTATCTGCCGGATTAACAAAACAAATTCTGCCAAAAATTGATTACAATTATGGTATTGTGGCCATAACAGCAGGTGTAGATGTTAGTGTTAATGCCCGAACTTATATGATCTTTGGACAGGGCTCTACTTTTGGATTAGGTATTCTGGCAGAAGGTCATGCTTACTTAGGGGGATCGTGCCCCGCTACTTGTACCTCGGCTAACGCGGATGCAAAACTACAACTTGGCATTAGTGGCGACTATAATACTCAATCTCATTATTTTAATATTGATGGTTGTACTAGTTTAAGTCTGAATATTTCTGCAAGCCAATGTGTACCAGTATTAATCGATTGTGGCCCATGTGTTTCAGTATCGCTTGCTGATTTTACCATTGGAGCCTCCGTCCATTTGGATAATTCCAAAGGATTTTCTATGGGTCTTACAACGACTAGTTGTGACCAACAATGTAAATAATATAATTATAAATTAAATGAATCACATCATGAAAAAGATAAATTCTAAATCCTACCAACAATTTATTCTTCTTGTTTGCTTTCTTTTAAATATACCGGTTTTTGGACAAAGTGAAAAGAGGATGGCAGTTCCCGCACCTAATGGGATTCTAATTTTTGTAGGCATGGAATTAGCAAATGGAAATAATATTGATCAATATTTGATCGAGCGTTCTTATAATAAACAAAAGTGGGAACCTCTTATAGAACTAACGTCACCGATTAGCTGGGAATCGTTCCAAGCCAATTATTTAAAATGGAAAGCATCTTTTAGCTTTCAAGGGGATCCTTCTATAGAAATTCTAAAAACAAAATGGCAACTTTGTGAAAAATCCAATGTCATTGACAGTATGGGATACTGGTCTCAATTAACCGGTATCAGATTGGCCGCCGGTATTGCATTTTATGATCAAACCGTTACAAAGGATAAACAAGTATGGTATAGAATTAAAACCATAAAAAATGGAAAAACAGAATCAAAGGTTATCTCATCTCCGGTGCAATATCCATTTATTCCACAATTTGATCCCATTTTTATTGAAGATAAAAATATAAATAAATCTCTCATTTATCTAAAATGGGGATCCGAAGGGAATAACCCTGCTCCCTATTTTCAAGTTCAATTTTATGAAGATACTATTTTAAAACCAGGTAAGGGTTCTATGGCACAATATGTCATTGGAAATCTAAAATATTATATTTATCAGGATTCAATCCGCAATTTAAAACAGAATAGACAATATTTCCTAAATCCAATGGATCAATATGGAAATCCTTCCTATGCTACAGAGATTGAATTGGTCATGAAAACATCATCAGAAAAAACATTTTTTCAATACACAAAAGCTTTTTCTGATTCAAAAGCACTTGGAATCATTTTGAATTGGAAATTTGTTAATGCAAAACAAATCACTGGGTTCAAAATTTATAAAAGTGATGCTTTTGATGGAAAAGTTTATGATTTGATCGCAACTATACCCTCTTCAGACACTTCTTATTTTGACCTAAATATTATTCCGGATAAAATGTATTACTACTATTTGGAAACAATCAATGCTCAAAATGAGATCTCTCAAAAAAGCAATATTTTTTTCAATGTGGGATATGATCCCCTAAAACCAATATATCCCATTATCAGTGAAGGGAAAAATCATCTCAAAGGGGTATCCTTAATGATCAAAACAACTGAAAGTAATATATCAGGCGTTAAAATTTATCGTAACAATGGGTTTTCAAATCAATTGCTCCCCATAACTGATATATTGAAACTGACGAACAATGAACTCCTTTTTATTGATACAAGTTATGTTTTGTCAGGGGAAAGAAGTTATCTATATGCTGCAACTTGTGTTAATACGAGTTCCGTAGAAAGTAATTTTTCAGACACTCTTGCGATTCATCCAATAATGATCACGAATCCCTTATCCCCTAATCGCTTTATCGTTTATGAGGAGGATAATTGCGTTCACTTGGCATGGGAGGATTTAAAACCCAGAAATATAACAACCAAAGGCTATCTGATTTTACGTAGAGATTTACCAAATGGGAAATTTGTGACCATAGTTCCTGAAGATACTATTATTGAAGTTCCATTTTTCTCAGACTATTCTGCTCAACCCGGTAAAAGCTATGAATATGCAGTTCAAACTGTGGATGAATTTGGAGGAGTTAGTGAATCAATGGCTTTGTGTTCTATAACATTAAAAAAGAGCTATTTACCAACACCACCCGATGTTTGGGTTCTCCAAAATAATGGTGTCGCAACGATCCAATGGGCCGACTGTTCTATAAATCAACAACTAAAACTGAACATCTATCGGTACCAAAGGGGTGAAAAACCTCAACTCATAAAAACATGTAGTCCTAATGAACGGAAATTTGAAGATTCAAATATTAAAAAGGGTAATCTTTATTTTTATTATTCCACATTTAGTGATGAAAAGAAAAATGAAAGTTCTCCTTCTCAAGAAACCTCTATTAAAATTCAATAAATTCCTGGGTTCAAAAATGTGATTAACTAGTCATTACAGATCTTAAAAATTGGACTATAGGTAGCATATATCTCCCGTACAATTTTTACAGGATCCCCTTGAGGTGTATTTCTAAATTCCAGATTCTGATTGGTCCAGGCCCACTCAAAAGCTGCCATTTCACGGTCACTTTGAGCCAAATCAAG
>DAONEU010000064.1:10006-11183 GCA_035403245.1 Bacteroidales bacterium
CTCAGAACAAATTTGGGAATCCATTGATCCAGATTTTGATTGGTTGGATCCCAGGCATATTCAAATAGCCAATCAAACATAAACTGATTTACACCAAAACCTTCTAACGTGGAACCGATCCCCCACATTTTACCGCGGGTAGAATCTTTTTCAGCTTTTGGAAGGCGAACTGCAACCTCTTTAATTGGAGCAGCCATTTCGGTATTTCCTCCAAAATTTCCTAAATAGCACCACACATAAGGAGCTCCATACCAAGCTTTTGTAGATCTCCAAACCTCCTCCTTCTCAGCAAAATAGTCAAGAATGATCATTTTATTTTCAGGTACAGCATGTATCATCGCTTCCAATCTCTTTGGTTCTTCTCTCCACAATTTCATGTAGTAAAAAGTCCAGCCCATTTGAACCCAAACGGCTTCCGGATCAACACTTTGCATCCCATCATAGATCGTTTTTGATACATGTCCTAAGTAAGAAGGGGTTATTTCGGGTGGATCCATCTCGTTAAATGGATCAGCACCATAAAAATGATCCGTTCCAAACATTTGAGTTTGAATCGTCAAAAATCGTTGTTGAATTTTTAAGAAAAGTGAGTCTGTTGGATCCAAAAAATAAGCATTATACTCATCCCCCGTTCCATAAGATCCCATGTTCGTTATTTTGGAGTTTGGATATTGATCTTTGATGGCTTTAGGAACATGTCCGGCAAAGGCAGGTAGTACAGGTGTCATACCAAATGAGCGCTCTCGTTGCAAGATCTGTTTTTGTAAATTCATCTGATGTGTGATATATTCTTGAGGTAATGGTCCTAAGAAACCATCCAGATTGCCCATTCTATGCCAAGGAAGATGAGCCGGACCAGTAAAGTAAGCTCGAATATCAGATTCGGATAATCCAAATTCTTTCCAAACTTCCATCCAAACAGCTTCCTGACCGGTAATGGCAAGCGGCATGTTGATTCCGTTTAAAGCCATCCAATCGATAAACCGTTCCCAATCTTCCCATTGCCACCATAACATCGTGTATCCAAATGTACAATAGTTCAGAAAAAATCTTTTTTCAAACCGACACTCCTGAACCACTTTTTCAGGAACGATGGGTAAAACTTTTGGAACCAAAACTGCATTATCTTTATACCAGGATACCCGAACCCCGCAATAATTGTTCAAGTAATAGCCTA
>DAONEU010000065.1:0-6096 GCA_035403245.1 Bacteroidales bacterium
GCTTTTGAAAGAATTCGTAAAGGTGCTCGTAATGGTTTAGCTATTGTTCAAATCGACAGAGAAGCTTGTGGGGGTTGTTTCAGTATGATTCCACCTCAACGTCAATTAGATATCCGTTTACACAAAAAAATTATTGTTTGTGAAGCTTGTGGACGTATCTTTATTGACAAACAATTGGTTGAAAACCAAGAAGTAGAAGCATAAAAAAGACCAAATGGATCTAACCCTAACCACCGGTATTCTTTTGATTATTTCGGGGATTATGGTTGGTTTTATAAATACGCTAGCGGGAGGTGGAACAGTTATTTCCATCTCCCTTTTTATGTTTTTAGGATTACCTCCTGTTGTTGCAAATGGTACCAATAGAATCCCAATCATTTTTCAAACTTTAACAGCCGTCTTCTTGTATCAGAAGAAAAAGTTAATTGACTGGAGTAAAGGGATTAAATTATCCATCCCCATTGTTCTTGGAAATATAACCGGCGCTCTGTTAGCGAACGTTTTACCGGGAAAAATTTTCTCCTACGCCTTTGCTGTTATCGTTCTTCTTTTTGGCTTATCGATGATTTTTGATCCCAATAAGTGGATTCATGAAAATAAAGAATTACAAATAAAACCGGTCACATTTATTCAATACCTGACCTATTTCTTTTTAGGTATCTACGGCGGTTTTGCACATGTCGGAATTGGCTATATGTATCTGGGAATGTTGGTTTTAGTGGGTGGGTACGACCTTATGAAAGCTAACGTATTAAAAATTGTCTTTGTAATGTTCTCTGTTCCATTCTCACTTGTTGTATTTGCATCACAAGGGCATGTTGATTGGGGCGCAGGATTAATTCATGCGATTGGAAATATCATCGGAGCTTCGATTGGAGTTAATTTTGCCATCAAAAAAAATATCAACTTCATTAGGTACATCGTTTTATCATTAGTCGCTTTGGTGATTCTTCAACTACTTGGAATTGTCACACCGACTAAAATTATGGAACTTTTAAAATAAAACAGTTCAAAAAAACGTTCTGACATATTATTAATTTAAAATATATATAATGAACGTGTCTCCTTTTTCGTTATCTTTGCCAACTATTCCGGAAGCGATGGTTAAAAAATTTGTAATCGGTTTTTTTCTTGTTTGCAGTGTGGTTTTCAGCTATGCTCAAGTGGGTAAAAACACGGTTTATAATTTTCTTAATTACAGTTATTCTGCGAGAAATAGTGGATTAGGTGGAGGATTGATCTCATCCTATTCTGATGACCCAACTTTGATTATGCAAAATCCTTCTGTAATTTCTGACCGTTTTCATACTTCTTTTGGAGTCAATTTCGTTGACTATTTCAGTAACGTCAATTATGGATCCGCTTTTTATTCCCATACTTTTAAAAAATTGGGAAGTTTTGCTTTTGAAATGAGATATATCGGATATGGAACATTTACTCAAACCGATGAATCAGGAAATGAAATGGGTGCTTTTACAGCAGGTGACTACGCCGGTACTATTGGTTGGGGTAGAAAACTATCAGACCGAATCTCTATAGGTGCTAATCTCAAATTGATATACTCGGGTTATGAAAGTTACAGTTCATTCGGATTGGCAACTGATGTAGCAGGCACCTATTACAACCCTGACAAGAAGTTTTCTATGTCTTTGTTGTTTAAAAATATGGGATCTCAAATCTCAACCTACACTCCCGGAAATTTTGAAAATCTCCCATTTGATATTCAGTTTGCCTTATCCAAACAATTGGAACATGTTCCTGTAAGATTACACCTGTCTATTCACTCTCTCTACAAATGGGATATGACTTATGAAGGAAACGATAATCCACTTTTGGAAGTTGATGCCATCACCGGTGAGTATAAATACCCTTCCGCCTTTTCACAACAAGTGAACAATTTCTTCAGACATTTTACTTTTGGTCTGGAAATCTTACCTTCTGACAATTTCTCCCTTTTTGCTTCCTTTAACTACAACAGAAATAGGGAAATGTATATTCCTCAAAATAAAAGTGCTGCAGGATTCTCTTACGGATTTGCCTTTAATATTAAAACATTCCGTTTCAGTTTTGCCAGATCTCACTATGCTGTTGGAGCTGCTCCTATCACATTAAATCTGGCTTCCAATATCAACGACTTATACCATTTAAAAAAACCGAATAAGAAAATTAAAAAAATAACTCCACAAAATTAAAAAAACTATGGTAATCCCTTTTTCTCCCCCTAGAATTGATGAAAAGATCATTGCAGAAGTAACTGAAGCTTTACGTTCCGGATGGATCACTACAGGACCAAGAACTAAAAAACTAGAACAAAAAGTTGCTGAATATGTAAATGTTCCTAAGGTTGTTTGTTTAAATTCCGCATCTGCCGGATTGGAGTTGGTGTTACGTTGGTTTGGTGTTTCTGAAGGTGACGAAGTGATTGTACCTGCATATACCTACTGCGCCACCGCTAATGTTGTGGTTCATTGTGGTGCTACTCCTGTTATGGTAGATGTAAACACTGACTTTAATATCAATGTTGAAAACATCAAAAAAGCAATCACCCCTAAAACAAAAGTGATTATTCCGGTTGATATTGCCGGATTTCCTTGTGATTACGACGAAATCAATGCATTAGTTCAAGATATAAACATTCAAAAAATGTTTCAACCAAGAACTGATGAGCAAAAGATGTTGGGTAGGATTTTAGTTTTATCTGATGCAGCACACTCTGTTGGTGCAGAATATAAGGGAAAACGAACCGGTTCTTTATGCGATATCACCGTTTTCTCATTCCATGCCGTTAAAAACTTAACCACTGCTGAAGGTGGTGCCATTTGTCTAAATCTACCTGAACCATTTAATCATGATGAAATATACAAAACTCTTTGCACCAAATCATTACATGGACAAAACAAAGATGCTTTAGCTAAAACCCAATTGGGAAACTGGCGCTATGATGTTACTGAAGCCGGCTACAAATGTAATATGACAGACATTTTAGCAGCCATCGGATTGGTTGAGATTGAACGATACAATGAGGATATGTTGGTAAAGAGAAAAGCAATCTTTGATGCTTACTCTGAAGCATTTTCAAAATATGATTGTTTTGAAATTCCGGTTTATGAAACCCCTGACAAAACCTCATCATACCACGTTTATCCTCTTAGGATCAAAGGAATAACAGAAGAAAAAAGAGATCAGTTGATGCAAAAAATATTTGAACAAGAGGTTACTGTAAATGTGCATTTCATTCCGCTTCCAATGTTAACAGTTTATAAAAACAAAGGATATAAAATCGCAGATTACCCTGTCACCTACGACAATTACTCCAGAGAGATCAGCTTGCCTGTATATTACGATTTAACAGATGAGCAACTCGCTAAAGTTATTGAAAGTGTTATTACTTTAAGAAATTATTTATAACAAACCCATTCACCATGAAACAAAAATCTATTTTTTTATTTATTATTTCCCTCTTTATAACTCTTGGAATACAAGCGCAGGAAGTACAATTCTCAATGATTTCTCAAACATCAACAGATGTAACTATACGTGTTGATTTTCCAGGTTACTACGAAACTATTCCTGTTGAGGTGAATGGGGAAGTGATGTATAAACTTGCGATGGAAAATGCGTATCCGGTTGATGAAACCGGTGCCCCTGAAATATTAAAATCAGCCACCTCCGTAATCATTCCTGAAGGATCAATTCCAACCATTACGATTTTGGAAAGTCCATTCACACTGATTCCTAATTTCAATCTGGCTCCATCAAAAGGGACATTATACAGAAATATTGATCCAAATACCGTTCCTTATTTGAAAGGAAGTCAATATTTAAGCAATTTCTTTTGGGGAGATCAGCCTGCATCAATAGGTGAACCTTATCAAATGAGAGATTTTCATGGTGTTGCAATAACTGTGCATCCATTTTCTTATCAACCCGTTGAAAAGAGCTTAAAAGTGTATCAGTATATGATCATCAAGATCTCTTATCAACCTGCTGCTACTGCAGTTAATGCCAAGAAAAACAATGTGGTATATGATCAAATCTACTCCAGACATTTCTTGAATTATGATAAGTTTAACAATTCTAAATATTCTCCTCTTACTGAAGAGGGTGAAATGTTAATCATTGCCCCTGCTACTTTTGTAAGCGCTTTGGAACCTTTAAGACAATGGAAAATCAAATCGGGCATTCAAACGACTATCGTTCCAACCTCTACAGCAGGAAGTACTGCTGCAGCAATTAAAACTTATATCACCAATTATTATAATGCTCACAATCTAGCTTATGTCTTAATTGTTGGTGATCACACCCAATTCCCTTATTTTACACTTAGCGGAAACACTTCAGACAACTACTTCACTGAGGTTGCCGGTGGGGATAATTATCCTGATTTCTTGTTAGGAAAATTGTCTGCTGAGAACGTTGAACAAGTCACTGTTCAGGTTAATAAATTTATCGGTTATGATCAAGGTCTGTTCACACAAACACACCATTCTGCATTTTGTGGTATTGGTTCCAGTCAAGGCCCCGGAGATAATAATGAATATGATTATCAACACATTAGAACCATAAACAACCTATTACAAACTTACACTTATACTTCCGGTTATGAGTTTTTTGATGGTAGTCAGGGTGGTTTAGATGCCAGTGGCAATCCCACTGCTACAATGGTTTTAAATGCTATTAATCAAGGTGTTGGTGTAATTAATTATTGTGGACATGGGGATTACAATCTTTTTGTAACTTCCAATTTTACAAATACATACGTGTCACAATTGACCAACTATGAAAAGCTTCCTTTCATTTTTTCAGTTGCATGCCAAAATGGAAACTATGTGAACAAACTTTGTTTTGCTGAAGTATGGTTAAGAGCTGTTTCCGGTGGTAAACCAACCGGTGCAGTGGGTGCTTTGATGGCAACCATCAATCAACCCTGGAATCCACCTATGTGTGGTCAGGATGAATGTATCAAAGTTTTAACTGAATCAAATCCGGGATTCACTAAAAGAACGTTGGGGGGAATCTCTTTTGGGGGATTAATGAAAATGTTAGACACCTACTCAGATGTGGAAACATACAGAACCTGGTTGTTATTTGGTGATCCATCCATGATGGTAAGGACAACTATTGGAACTCCTATCACAGCTACCCACTTGAATCAAGTAGCAGTTAATGCGGCTAATGTGACCATCTCCTCTCCTATTGATGGTGCCAGAGTAACTTTAAGCTCACATGGTGTTATTGTAGGACAAGGAACTATTAGCAATGGAACAACAAACATTACTCTTCCTTCAACACTAGTGGATGGTGATACTGTTTATGTTGTTTTAACAAAATTTAATCATATTCCTTACCAAGGATATTTTGTAATGACCACATTAAATGAACCTTTTTTAATTTATACTACACATCAATTTAGAAATCAACAAGGAACTTCGAATCAACCTGCAGAAACAGGCAAAAACTTTAAAATTAGCTTTAGTCTTCAAAATGTTGGTACTCAAAATTCTACTAACGTGATTTGTAAACTAAGAACCTCAGATCCATACATCACAATCATTGACTCTGTAGAACAAATGGCAACCATTGCAGTGGGTGCTACTCAAAATTTTGCTAACGGTTTCCAGGTTAAATTTGCTAATAATGTTCCTTTTGGTCATACTTCAAACTTTACAATCATAGTTACCGATGATAATACAACCAGAATCTACGATTTTGATGAACATGTGTTAGCACCAAAGCCATCTTCAGGTAACATTACAGTCAATGACCAAGCCGCCGGAAACAATAACAATCGACTTGACTACGGTGAGATCGCTGCCATTCAAATACCTATGGAAAATATTGGGGACGGAGCAGCTATAGCTGGTTCTGTTAAAATTGAAAGTGTTAGAGGATATATCAATTTCAGTAATCCAACTATTCCTGTATCTAATTTACTTGCAGCAGCCAATACTCCTGTTAATTTTATTGCTTCTGTTAAATATTCTGTGAATACACCAAGAGTTGACTTACTCAAAATCACTTACACTACCGGTGCTTATACTCATGTTCGCACTTATGAAATCGGTATTGCAGGTGCTCAAACTTCAGGTGTTGAAG
>DAONEU010000065.1:6196-7421 GCA_035403245.1 Bacteroidales bacterium
GATGGACATGAAGCAAAAGGGTTGGCAGCACTTGCAGAAGTGGCATCAGAATATGGAGAAGTAATAGTGATTACCCCTGATGGTCCAAGATCGGGAATGGCACATGCCATCACGATGAATGTACCTCTTCGCGTTAAGCTTTATAAAACAGAAAACGGTATAAATTACTACAGAACCAACGGAACTCCTGTAGATTGTGTGAAATTGGGTCAAAAAGTGGTTTTACGCAATCGTAAAATTGACCTTGTCCTTTCCGGTATCAATCATGGTTCCAACTCCTCAGTGAGCCTGATCTATTCCGGCACTATGGCAGCCGCTATCGAAGCAAGCTTTGAAAACATCCCTGCCATCGGATTCTCTTTACTGGATTATTCTCATCAGGCAGATTTTACAGCAGCAAAAGCGTATGCTCACAAAATGATCCTAAAAGTGCTTCAAGATGGTCTTCCGGCTCATACTTGCCTCAATGTTAATGTTCCCAATATTCCTCTTGAAAAAATTAATGGTATCAAAATTACCAGACAAACCAAAGGGTATTGGAACGAAGATCTTGTAGAACATATTGACTCTTTCGGCAGACCTTACTACTGGCTTTCAGGAGAACTGGTCAATACCGATCATGGTATCGACAGCTGCGAATGGGCCCTTACCAATAACTACGTATCCGTTCAACCGGTACAATTTGACATGACAGCACATAATCACTTAAATTCATTAAAAAAATGGGAAGAATAATTGATAAATTAAGAAAAGACTCGATGATCATGGGCATTATTTTGGGAACCCTTATTCCCGGAATTTTGTTTGGTATCTTTAAACTCATCATGTATTTTATAGAATTAAAAACGGGACCAATCATATTGGTCACCAATACTAAATTGATCTTACTCAGCATGATCCCCAGTATTTTTCTTTTAAGATACTATCTTTTAAAACTAAAATATGATCTAACCGGTAGGGGAATCCTTGCCGCAACTTTTGCTATCGCAATTATCTTTACTATTCTTGAGTTTGCACTATAACTGCTTACATACCAATAGATTCATAAATTTTGTCAAAATAATTATACTATGACTTATTATCATAAAATTCGACTATTTGTTGAAAAAAAATCTGATTTTCAAGTAGAAGCGCACGCTTTAAAAAACGAACTAAACCACAACCTCCATTTGAACTTACAAAACTTAAGGTTGATTAATGTTTATGATCTATTTGAAATCGATGC
>DAONEU010000065.1:7521-10865 GCA_035403245.1 Bacteroidales bacterium
AAAAAATATTGCATCAATGAAGTGGAAGCCAGAGAGAAGGATATGTCTGTTCTTGATGCCTCTGAACAAATTGAAATTGCTGAAATCCCCATTTTTGAAGGATTTACAAAATATACTGTACAGGAAATCTCCAGATTCAGAGAGGATCTATCCTTAGCTATGTCTTTAGAGGATATCCTTTTTGTTCAGGATTATTTTAAAAATGTAGAGAACAGAGATCCTTATGAAACTGAAATAAAAGTTTTAGACACCTACTGGAGTGACCATTGTCGTCATACCACTTTTGAAACAGAATTGGAACAAATCACTTTTTCTCCATCTGCTTTTGAGGCTCAATTACAAGAGGCTTACACACAATATCTGGCTTTACGTGAGAAAGTTCATGGAAACAGAAAACCGATCACTTTAATGGACATGGCTACCATATGTGGTAAAAATGAACGTAAAGAGGGTCGTTTGGATGACATGGAGATCTCCGATGAGATCAATGCATGTAGCGTTTATGTAGATGTTGACGTGGATGGTGTTCTTGAAAAATGGCTTTTGATGTTTAAAAACGAAACTCATAACCACCCAACTGAAATTGAACCTTTTGGGGGCGCATCTACCTGTGTGGGTGGTGCCATCCGCGATCCTTTGAGTGGCCGTAGTTATGTGTATCAGGCCATGCGGGTTACCGGTGCCGGAAACATCACTGAACCGGTTGAAAATACAATCGAAGGGAAACTTCCTCAAAGAGTGATCTCCAAAACAGCTGCCGCCGGCTACTCCTCTTACGGAAATCAGATCGGTCTGGCTTGTACCCATGTTCGCGAGATCTTTCACGAAGGATACAAAGCGAAAAGGATGGAGATTGGCGCCGTTGTTGGTGCTGTTCCAGCTCACCAGGTGAGAAGAGAGCAACCCCTTCCCGGTGATGTGATCATCATGTTTGGCGGAAGAACAGGTCGCGATGGAATCGGCGGTGCTACAGGATCCTCTAAAGAACATACTGAAACTTCCCTCGAAGTGTGCGCTGCTGAAGTTCAAAAAGGGAATGCCCCTGAAGAACGGAAAATTCAACACCTTTTCAGAAATCCAAATGTGACCAAACTGATCAAAAAATCGAACGACTTTGGAGCCGGTGGCGTGAGTGTCGCAATCGGTGAATTGGCCGATGGTTTGGAAATAGACCTGAATGCAGTTAAAACCAAATACAAGGGACTAAACGGCACGGAATTAGCAATCAGCGAATCTCAGGAGAGAATGAGCGTGGTTGTTGCTCCGGAAGACGTGGACACTTTCTTCCAATACTGTGCTGACGAAAACATTGAAGCTACCATCATCGCTCATGTGACCGAACAACCTCGTCTAAAATTGAATTGGAACGGAAAAACCATCGTAGATATCAGCCGTGAATTTATCAACACTTCCGGAGTTCGACAAAAAGCTGCGGTTACAGTGGAACCTATCCCTCAGGATATTCTACAACCGCTTCCTGTTGTTGGAAATACATTAGAAGAACAAGTGATGAACCGTATGGCAGACCTGAATGTGGCATCACAAAAAGGGATGATCGAAAATTTCGACTCTACCATTGGAGCATCTACTGTTTTAATGCCATTCGGTGGAAAATATCAACTTACCGAAACCCAGGCAGGTGTTCAAAAATTGCCTGTTAGAAAAGGGATCACGAACACAGCAAGCATTTTATCTTACGGATATAATCCTTTTATCTCCGAAAAATCTCCATTCCATGGATCGCAACTTGCTATTCTCGAGTCAATGGCTAAAATAGTAGCTGTGGGTGGTGATTATAAAAAAATCCGGTTCACTTTCCAGGAATATTTTGAAAAACTCGGAAAAGAGGAAACCAAATGGGGCAAACCATTTGCCGCTCTTCTTGGGGCTGTTTATATGCAAAACCAGTTCCATCTTCCAGCTATTGGAGGAAAAGACTCCATGAGTGGAACATTTAAACATTTGAATGTGCCTCCAACTTTGGTTTCTTTTGCGATCGCAACGGAAAACAGTGCCCATATCATCTCCCCTGAGTTTAAACAGAAAGGAAATAAAATCTATTTCCTTCCATCTCCTGTAGGGAAAGATGTTAAAATAGATATTCAAAAAACAAAACAACTATTCGATTTCGTTTATCAACAAATTGGAAAAGGAACCATATTATCATGCTACACCATCCAGTTTGGCGGCATCATTGAAGCACTGGCTAAAATGAGCTTTGGTAACGATTTAGGATTTGATATTCAAACCAACTTATCCCTTTTTGACTACCAATATGGAGGATTCGTAGTGGAAACAGAACATGAACTAAGCTATCCCGTAAGTGTACTTTTAGGTCACGTTAGTGATCAAATGGTCATCAACGGAGATAAAATCGATAAAACCAAAGTATTGGCTTCCTGGAGGGGCACATTCAACCCACTTTATCCTGAAACGGTTCCTGCAAACCACAAAACCATTATTCAGGATCAGCCGTTTTATCAAGGGAAGAACAGTTATCAACCATATCCCGGAACTGTAGATAAAATCAAGGTCGTGTTGCCGGTATTTCCTGGGACCAACTGTGATTATGACACAGCGAGAGCATTTGAGCAAGCAGGTGCAGAAACCACCATTTTTGTTTTCAAAAACCTCAATGAAACCATGATCAATGAGTCTATCGAGCAGTTGACAGCTTTGATTGATGATGCCCATGTATTAGCGTTGAGTGGTGGATTCAGCTCAGGTGATGAACCTGATGGTAGCGGAAAATTTATCGCGAATGTCCTAAACAACGAAAAAATCAAAGGGGCGATCGAAAGATTATTAGCTAAAAAGCATCTGATTGTCGGGATTTGCAATGGATTCCAGGCATTGGTAAAATCGGGATTGCTTCCTTACGCTAAGATTGGAACGGTAAAACCGGAAGATCCCACTTTGTACCGTAATGACATCAATCGCCACTTATCACATATCACCAAAACAGTGGTTGCCTCCACGAATTCCCCTTGGTTAAGTTCATTCCAAACCGGTGAGGTGCATCAGGTTGCAATCTCTCATGGAGAGGGTAAGTTTGTCGTGTCTCAAGAGATTGTGGAGCAACTTTTCAAGAATGGTCAGGTTGCATTCCAGTATTGTGATTTTGAAGGAGAACCCACCATGGAGGATCCCCACAATCCAAATGGGTCGATGTTTGCCATTGAGGGTATCGTATCTCCTTGCGGCTTGATTCTAGGAAAAATGGGGCATAGCGAACGAAAAGGAACCCACTTATACAAAAATATCTACGGAAACAAAGTTCAGAATATTTTCGACAATGCAGTGAGTTATTTCAAGGGAAAATAAGACTACAGACTACAGACTAC
>DAONEU010000066.1:0-10565 GCA_035403245.1 Bacteroidales bacterium
TCCAGTTAACTGTTAAACATAAAATTTAACACGTTTTCTATATTGAAAAGTTACACTGCAAATCTAAAAGTTCGCGTTAGGGATTGGAAGGGCGCGAAGCGGTACGAGCTGGAACGAGCGCCGCGATGATTGATCCGATTTGGGATGAGCCATCTTAAGCGAAGTGCAGCGAAGTACGGGAGCGAAGCGGACCCCTGGAAAGCCCGACGGCAGCAGGGTGGCTTGTGGGGCGGGTGGTGCCGGAACGCCCAAAATAATAAGCTAATGTGATAATAAGCTAATAAGCTAATTAGGGGAAAGGGACAAGGGGAAGGGGACAAGGGGAAAATATATTCGTTTTTAATTCGTGAATTCGTGGCTTAATAGATTTTTAGTACAAAAATCCGAATAGCCAGAGTGGTACTTCGTTTCTAAATCCACAGGTGATGCCATCAAGGGCTAAATAGGAGTTATGCAGACCCTGAATCGGCTTGCTGTTTTTGTTCTTTCCTCCAATTTCAAAATAGTATTGATCATCCACACAAAAATCGGTATTTTCTGTAAAGGTGATCTTGTGGTTTTGTTGTAACTGGTTGAAAAAGAAAGTTTCACGTAAATTACCAACATCCGGATTGTTTTTCGATAAAGCAAAAGTATAGTTTGTGTTTTGCAGATAAATTTTTTCGGGTTTTACTAATTGTCTCATACCTGTTGCTTTTTGTTTCAATAATAAAATGGTATGCGATTTTTCAAGATGTTGAAGATAATTCATTAAACTTGGACGCGTTACTCCCACCATTTGGCTCAATTGTGATATGTTTGGAGTGTATGGAATCATTTCGGATAAAATATAAAATAACTTTTTTATTTTATGAATCGAATCAAAATCGATCCTTTCTACATTGGGCAAGTCACTTTCCATTACCGTATTGAAGGTTTGTAAAACACGATCACTGTAACCGGGAATATCTTCTTGATAATACGGATAATAACCGTATTTTAGATATTTTTGAAAAGCTGATAAAATAGATTTTGAATGCGTTATTTGATTTACAATCTCAATATGATGATGGAGAATATGTTCTAAAGTATAGTAGCTTTGTGATGTCGGAACAATCCCTTCAAAAATTAAAAATTCACGAAATGATAATCCAAACAATTGGTAATGGCGCACTCTTCGACTCAAATCACCATCAGCTTTAAAAATTTGTAACATCGAGGAACCGGTAAAGATAACTTTTAATTTTGGGAAATCATCATAAATATTTTTGATCTCCTGAGCCCAATAAGGATATTTGTGCACTTCATCAAGATACAACTCCCGGCCCCCATAGGTATAAAAATCGTTCGCCAGAGTATATAAATTGTTATTGCTGAAATAAATATTATCTAAACTTACAAATAAAATATCCTCGGGATTATTGCCATATATCTCTTTGATATGTTGAAGTAATAAGGTCGTTTTTCCTGTACCACGAGCACCTGTGATGGCTGTAAGTCGATTGTTCCAGTCAATTTGTTTCAACAAATAGCGTTCAAATTGCATATTTGTTTCTGAAAGTTTTCGATAAAAAGAAAGAAATAACTGTTTCATGGATATAATTTTCTGCAAAGATACAATTATATTTTATAAAATACAAAATAGAAGTAAAAATGTATAATGGAGAATACAAAAGGGGAAAGGGACAAGGGAAAGAAATACATTCGTTTTTTATTAGCGCATTAGCGGCTTAATAGATTTTATTCTTCCAGCTTTTTAAGCAAATCGCCTGTCATAGAGTCCATTCTAGAAAACGCAAACCAAACATGTCATAAGTCGAAAGTCTATAGTCAATAGCCTGTGAAATTGTTGAATTTGAGAAAATTAGAAATATAAAAACCTTATTCCTTTTAACTTCATCCTTTGCTTTTTTGTCTTTTAACTATTGACAATTGACCATTGACTTTTTTGATTATTTTGGAGAAGAAAGCATAAGCATCAAAAACCTGACCGTTGAAGAAGATGCCCTGATTGGACATTTCTCATAAGCTTTCCCATCTGAAGCAGTTGTTCGGAAATACCGAACAACTGAATCTTCATTCAATTCTTTTGATTTAAAAATGCTTTTTAGATGTTCACTTATATTAGCTTTACTACTTTCAAATAGAGCAACAATTTGTGCTTGATTAAGCCATATTGTTTCGTAAGCAAGTTGTACTTCAATCCGTGTGGATGCTTCATTGGCTTGGTAGATTATTATTTCGTCTTTCATCGTTGAGTAGGTTTAGTTATGGATTGCAAAGATAGAAAATAATAAGCTAATAAGCTAATGTGATAATAAGCTAATTAAAGAAGGAAGTGGAGAATTTTTTTCTTTTCTATTTTTTTCTTCCATTATGTAAATTAAATTTAACAATTCAGAATCATTTTAAAATCAATTTTAACAAGGTTCGTTTATATTTATTATGATAATGAATTGAAACACATAAAATTAAAATTATTGAGCCTAATCTTAAAAATAAACCATTTATTTCAAATAAATTTGTTACATGAAATATAAAAATCACATTAAACAAAACCTCGAAGAGGTCTTAAAATAAATCTTACCACTATGATTCACACAAATTTTTTATGCCACATCATTCTCAAAACAAAGAAAAACCAAAAAACATTATCATTACAACACTCTGATGAATTATACAAGTTTATATGGGGAGTTTTAAATCGTAATGAATGTATTCTTCATAGAATAAACGGAATGGAAGATCATATTCATATACTTGTCTCAATTAACCCTGAATTAGCCATCTCAAATTTGATAAGAGAGATCAAAAGAAATTCCAGTATTATGTTAAAAATGGAAAAAGGTTTTGAAAAGTTTAAAGGGTGGAATCGTGTATATGGTGTATTTACTATAAGCATAGAAGATAAAGAGATGTTATCCAATTTTATCAAAAATCAAAGAGAATATCACAATACAGTTTCATTTAAAGATGAATTTGAAGCAATAGTCAAAGAAGCAGGGTTAGATTTTGACCCGAAATCATGGGATGAATAATGTCGGCGGTCGGTGGACTGCAGTCTTTTAGGTACACAGTGTTTCACAGTGGATGCACAATGTTACACAGTGTTGATTTGTGATAATTTTTGAGTTTAAAACATTGTGGAACATCGTTTTCCATTGTGTTCCACTGTGGTTTTTTCTTAGACAAATGACAAATGAATAATTCAATAGTGGGGATATTAAAAAAGGGGGCAGGGGGAAAGGGGCAAGGTGAAAGGGACAAGGATGGGAGAATTTATTCGTTTTTAATTCGTGAATTCGTGGCTTTATCCTAAACTAATGAGGAGGGCCTTCTATCCCTGAGCTAAAGCACAGGTCTATTGAATTTTACTTATTACTTCTTACTTTTTACCTCTTAATTTCTTTTCCCCTTGTCCCTTTCCCCTTTCCCCAATTAGCACAACAGCACATTAGCACATTATTCCGTATTTTTGCACCCTGAAAATAACCCCTGTCATCATGACCCAAACCAACCATACTTCGGCAAGATATCCACTGAACTTTTTGTTGATCGTGACGATGAGTTCGCACTTTCTGAACCCCTTCATGGGATCCTCTATTAACCTGGCTCTGAAACAGATCGGGATGGAGTTCTCTATGTCTGCCGTAGGACTGAGCTGGGTGACAATGAGCTACCTGCTCTCCTCCGCGATCTTCCTGGTTCCTTTTGGTAAACTGGGCGACCTCTACGGCCGTAGAAAGATCCTGCTGATCGGTATCATCGGTTTCTCCTTAAGTACCCTTCTCTGTAGTGTCGCTTTTGATGCGGTATCTCTGATCATTTTCCGACTCTTCCAAGGGATCTTCTCGGCTATGATGGTGAGCAATAATATGGCGCTGATCATCTCCTCCTATCCACCCGAACAACGGGGTAAAGTGATTGGGCTCAATGTCTCTGCCGTGTATGTAGGCTCCTCGTTGGCTCCGATCATCGGCGGACTCCTTACCGATTCTCTGGGATGGCGAAGTATCTTTTATATCATCAGCTTTTTGAGTATCCTGATCTCGATTCTGATTGTGACCAAAGTGCCCAAAGAACAAAAAGTGACCGTGTTGGAAAAGTTCGACTACCTCGGTTCAGGAGTCTTCATGGTCTCCATCTCGATGTTGATGTATGGCTTCTCTAAACTTCCTGTTCCGTCAGCAGTTATCCTAACTTTACTGGGTGTTGCTGGCTTGGTGCTCTTTGTGTTGATTGAGCTCAAAGCGACAACGCCGGTTTTAAATGTGCGCCTGTTTTCCGAAAACCGGGTGTTTGCCCTCTCCAATGTGTCTGCCCTGATCAACTATGCATCTACCTTTGCGCTCACCTTTATGTTAAGTCTCTATCTTCAGTTTGTGTTGGGGATGGATGCCCACCAGGCAGGGATGATCCTGATCGCTCAACCGGTGATGATGGCGATTGTGGCGTCGTTTTCCGGTCGGTTGTCGGATAAGAAAAACCCGCGCTATCTGGCTGCTTTGGGGATGGCGATCAGCATGTTTGGCCTTTTGATTCTCACTTTTATCAATCAAACCACCTCACTCACCTTTATCGTGATTGGATTGGCTATTCTCGGGTTCGGGTTTGGTCTGTTTTCATCACCCAACACCAATGTGGTGATGAGCTCCGTAGATAAAAAGATCTATGGGACAGCCTCTGCAACATTGGCCACGATGAGGTCTACCGGCATGATGTTCAGCATGGCGATTGCCTCTTTATCGATGCATCTTTTCTTAGGAAATCAAAAGATCAACCCTTCAAATATCCCCGATTTTATAAGAAGCACCAAGAGTGTCTTCATCATCTTTACGATCCTTTCATTCATAGGGGTTTTCCTCTCCTTAGCGAAAAGGAAAGTGCAGAATAATCCGGTTTAATAAGGGTGTTTTTCTTACAATTTAGGAGCAATCCCGATGTAATTGTGAGGGGTAATGTTCTTCAACTCTATCTTAACAGCGTCTTTAACATCTAGAGAATCAATAAATTCGTGAATGATCTCTTTGGTCATCATCCCTTTACCTCTGGTCAACGCTTTCAACGCTTCATAAGGTTGAGGGTATTGCTCTCTTCTGAGGATGGTTTGGATTGCTTCCGCTACTACAGCCCAGTTTTTTTCAAGATCTGCATGAATAGCATCACTATTGAGCACTAATTTGTTGATTCCACGCAACATGGCGATCATGGCAATCATGGAGTGCCCCAATGGAACGCCAATGTTCCGGGTTACGGTGCTGTCGGTGAGGTCACGTTGCAGTCTGGAAACGGGCAACTTAGCCGCTAATCCTTCAAAAAGGGCGTTGGCAATACAGATGTTCCCTTCGGAGTTTTCAAAGTCGATAGGGTTCACTTTGTGAGGCATCGCAGAGGAGCCCACTTCGTTTTCTTTCACCTTTTGTTTGAAATACTCCATGGAGATATAGGTCCAGATATCGCGGTCAAAATCCAAGAAGATGTTGTTGATCCGTTTTAGGGTGTCAAAATAGGCAGCGATATTGTCGTAATGTTCTATTTGTGTAGTGGTTTGGAGTCTGAATAGACCTAGTTTTTTAAGGAAATTGTTTCCGAAATCAACCCAGTCAAACTCGGGATAAGCGATCTGGTGGGCATTGAAGTTACCGGTAGCGCCCCCAAACTTGCCACAAAAATCGATTTGGGATAACAGTTTCATCTGGTTTTCCAATCTTTCGTAGAACACATACCACTCTTTACCCAAAGAGGTGGGTGAAGCGGGTTGTCCATGTGTATGAGCCAACAATGGAACATCGATCCACTCTTTTGCCTTTTGAAGGAAAGTGTCTTTCACTTCATTCAATTGTTTGAGGTACACCTCTTCATGGAAACGCTTCATCAACATGGGGGAAGCGGTATTGTTGATATCCTGAGAGGTGAGTCCAAAATGAATAAACTCTTTGAATTCGGAGAGTTGCAGTTGGTCAAAATGTTCTTTCAGAAAATACTCAACAGCTTTCACATCGTGATTGGTTGTTTTTTCAATCTCTTTGATTCGAAGGGCATCTTGTTCAGAGAACTGATGATAGATGTTTCTAAGGGAATCAAAACAGGCAGGGTTACAGTTTTTAAGTTGAGGGAGTGGGAGTTCACAAAGTGCAATAAAATATTCCACTTCAACGATCACTCTGGCTTTGATGAGTGCAAATTCTGAGAAGAAATCGGTTAATGACTCTACTTGTTTAAAATATCTGCCATCTAACGGGGATATTGCTGTTAATGTATTCAAATTCATGTTGATTATGTAAATTTAATTTCGATAACGTCTTTCACTTTTAGATCACCCAAGATCGCAATATGACCTTGGTAAAGTGTGATTTCAACATATCCGATCCGATTCAGCAGAAGGTAAACTTCCCGTTCGTTGGGATTATAGAAATCGTGTTTACGAGTAATTTTTAAATGCTTGGAGGAGGAGAGGGTTGCTAAAAAATCTCCTTTGTAAAACTCCTGAAACAGATCATTAGGGATGTTGGTGATCGCATTACAGTAAGAATCGATATAGACGATCTCGCCTCTGATCAGTTTTTCGGATTTGTTATAATAGGGTTGACTCACGCGGGCCGGTTTCAGAGTTTCAATCTCAACCCCATTTTGCCCGATCTGTCCATCGATGATCCATTTTGCCATTTGGATGATCTTTTCGGTGGAGGGAACAGAAGATTCTTCGGGATATTGGTAAATCACAGTCGGGAAGTTTTCGTCGAGAATGAGTTGGAAAACGCCGGTATCTTCGCCCACGAACCAATGGTCATTGTATTTCATAGCGATCGGTTTACTCTTCTTAGAGAAGGAGTTTCCGGCCAGAATGATATGGATTGTTTCTTTAGGGAAGTGGTCGTAGCTCACTTTGGTGATAAAAGCGGCCTGATCCACCATAAACATCTCAATAGCATGGGTGATATCAAAAATCTGAACAGCCGGAATATGCTTCATGATCTCCCCTTTGAAGAGAGAAACATAAGGATCTTTTAATTTCCAGTCGCTTAACAGTGTGATTATAGCCATGGTTATTTCGTTGAATATCTAAGTAAAATGAGACAAATGATCAGAAAGATGAAATTGGGAATCCAGGGACCCAAACCTGGAGGTATGGACCCGGACATGGAGAACACATTCGAGATTTGTTGAAAGAAGACGAAGGAGAACGCCAACCCGATTCCGAAAAACAGGTGAACACCAACCCCTCTTCTTGTTTTCTGAGATGCTACACAGAAACCGAGAATCGTCATAATGAAGGTTCCGAGAGAGTTTGCCAGACGGGTGTGCTTTTCGATGATGTAATACTTGGCCATTCCGGTACCTTTGACCTCTTCCGCATCAATAAACTGGTTGAGCTCCCGATAGGACATCGTTTCGCTGAATTTGGCATCTTGAGCTAAGTCGTTGGGGACAATGTTAAAAGTAGTATCTAAAACATCCCCGGTGACCACTTTTTCGACCCCGGCATGAATAGTTCTGCGGGAATAGTGTCGTAATCGCCAGGTTTTAGTAGAATCGTTATAGACGATCGTTTTGGCGGAGATTTTTGATTTCACAAACTGACTTCCCATCACTTCGTAGGTGAAGTGGTACCCAATATTTTTTGATTTGTCCCATCTTTCTACAAAAATGTAGCTGGTCTGAGAGTTTCTCACATGGATACTGGACTTAGGGAAGGTGCGCTTTTTCATCATCATTTCAGAAAACTGATTCATCCTTTCGGTAGTCTTTGGAACCAGTTCATTCGACATAACGATTGCCAATGATGTGATAATGAAGGCACCCACTAAAAAGGGAACCAGGAAGCGATAGAAATTTACCCCACCACTTAAGATAGAGATGATCTCGTTTTGATTAGACATCCTGGAGGTAAACCAGATCACACTGATGAAAGTGAAGAGCGGAATAAAAAGGTTGATGAAGTAGGGGATGAAGTTGAGGTAGTATTTGGTAAAGATAACACTCATCGGAATGTTATTGTCGAGAAATCGGTGTACATTTTCTGAAAAGTCAAAAACCACGATGATGGTCATCAGAAGGGTGATGGCAAAGACGAATGAGCTCAAAAATTTCTTGAGTACGTAGGAGTCCAGGATTTTCCACCCCACTTTGTTTTTAATTTTCTGATACTGATCTCTGATTTGCATGTAGAAGCGTGATTACTTTTTAAGCCATTGATCCAACCATCCTAAGAATTCGCGTTGCCAAAGCATCGCATTTTGAGGTTTGGTAACAAAATGGTCCTCATCAGGGAAGAACAAAAACTTGCTGGGGATTCCTCTGACCTGAGCTGCATTAAATGCCTGCATCCCTTCAGTGTATGGGATTCTGAAGTCATTACCACCATGAATCACTAAAATAGGGGTGTCCCAATTTTTTACAAATTTATGAGGAGAGAAAGTGTAGCTTTTATAATTTTCCCAGTATGGACCTTCAATATCGTGATTGGCAAAGAAAAGCTCTTCAGTAGTTCCATACCAGCTTTCTAAGTTGAACATACCGCAATGTGCGATGAAGGTTTTGAATCTTTTGTTATGATTACCGGCTAACCAGTAAACGGAGAACGCGCCGTAACTTGCACCAACTGCGCCTAAACGATCTTTATCAACGTAAGGTTCTTTCGCTACATCATCGATAGCAGCTAAGTAATCTTTCATGTTTTGTCCACCATAATCTTTACTGATCTGGTCGTTCCACTCACTACCAAAACCGGGAAGTCCTCTACGGTTTGGAGCCACAACGATGTATCCTCTGGAGGCCATCATCTGGAAGTTCCATCTGTAAGAAAAGAATTGACTAACAGAAGATTGTGGTCCCCCCTGACAATATAAAATAGTTGGGTATTTCTTAGCAGGATCGAAGTTTGGAGGAAGAACCACCCAAACCAACATTTGTTTGCCATCGGTTGTTTTCACCCAACGTTTTTCAGTTTTAGAAAGGGTGATTTTAGAAAGAACATCTTTATTCACAAAAGTGATCTGTTTTTCAGCTTTGGAGGTCAAGTCAACAGAGAAGATCTCTGCAGGTAATGCATGAGTGGTTTTGGTACCAATCAATTGGTTTCCGGATTTGACCACAGAAAGAAAATCATGATCCCCTTGGGTGATTTGAGCAATGGTTCCGGTTGGAACATCTAAAGAATAGATTTGATGTGTGGCTTCTTTACAACTGATGAAATAAAGCATGGTGCTATTCTTATCCCAGTAGAAGTTTTGAGCATCCTGATCAAATTTTTCGCTATAATCTTTGGTTGTGTTTGTGGTAAAGTCGTGTACAAATAGGCGGTGTTTTTCAGATTCAAAACCATCGGTTTTCATACTCCACCAAACCAATTTGGTTCCGTCAGGAGAGAAAACAGGATCCATATCGTATCCTTTGTTAGGCTCTGTAAGGTTGATTGTGGTTTTAGCTGTCAGATCGTAAATATAGATATCGGTATTGGTGCTTACTGCGAACTTTTTACCGGATAACTTTTTAGAACAATAAGCCAATTTTTTACCATCCGGACTCCAGGCCACTTGCTCGATGCCACCGCTTGATGGAACAGGGGAATGAAATTTCTCCCCTTTTAACAATTCAGTAGGCTCATTCATAGCAGGATAAGGAGCAATGAAGAGATGGGAATATTTACCGTCGGTCCAGTCATTCCAGTGTCTGTACATCAGATCATCATAGATTTTTGCGTTAGCAAGAGGAAGATCGGGATATCTGTCGGTAATGGTTGGGTCTAGTTGAACTCTCATCGCATAAACGACATGCTTCATATCAGGAGCATAAGAGAAGGCATTGATATCATCCGGAGCATTAGAGATCGCTTTGCGGTTGCTGCCGTCGGGATCCATTTCCCAGATTTGCATTTTACCATCTTGTGGTGCCAGGAATGCAATTTTCTTACCATCAGGGGTCCAAATTGCATCCGATTCATTATCAGCAGTTTTGGTGATCTGTTTTGGTTCACCACCGGTAACGGGCATGGTGTAAAGATCCATGTTCCCTTTGTTCACTCTGTAGTCAAAATATTTGATTCCAAAAAGCAACGTTTTGCCATCCGGAGAAAGTTTTGGATCTGTAATTCTACCCAGATACCAAAGGATCTCTTCATTCATGACACCTTTAGAAAAATCGGGAGTTTTTCTATTTTCTCTGGTAATGATGTTATCCTTTTCAACCGGTTGTTTTTTATCGCAAGACATAAAAATAATAGATAATAATGCAAAAAAGAAAAAGAATTTTTTCATATTGGATATTTTTCTGCAAAAATAGGATTTTATTTTGAAAGTAGTGATCATTTTTTATTAGCGCATTCGCGGCTATTTTTTTGAAAATCCATCTTTGTCATCCTCGTTTCCACCAATCAATTTAATTTTTTAGAAATGATCACAGTGTTACACAGTGTTTTTTTCTTTTTATAAGCCGCGAATGCGCGAATAATAAACGAATAAATGATCCAGAACCATTAGCTTATTATCATATTAGCTTATTATCATATTATCATATTATACTACAAAGCCGGAATTGTCGTTCTATAGTAAAACATTAGTTATGAGTTTCTTAAAACACTTTAAAAT
>DAONEU010000067.1:0-10484 GCA_035403245.1 Bacteroidales bacterium
CCAGCAAATATACGAAATAATAAGGGAATAACCAAATAAAGGGATCAATAAAAATGATATTATAAACTTTTCTCATTAACAATTTTTAAGAAAAAATTGTTATGTTGTTTTTTATATTATTTTTGTCTCTTCAAAAGGATAACGCAGTTGGAATATTTTGTTATAGTTCATTTTAATTTTTGAAAACATGAAACAAAGAAATATTTATTTTTATCTGTTCTTTTTATTGGTTTTACTATGTTTAAGTTGTAAGAATGACGAACTTCCCAAGCTAAAGACTTATGAAGTCACTCAAATAACTCAAACAAGAGCATTCATAAGTGGGGTTATTTTGTCCGATGGAGGTATACCAGTTAATGACCGTGGATATTGTATAGATACTTTACCTAGCGCAAACCTTGAAAATGCACAAATCAGAATCTATGAAGGGAATGGTCTTGGTGAATTCAGTAGATATGTTAATAATCTCACCCCCAACAAAACATACTATATCAGAATATTTGCAATCAATGAAAATGGTATAACTTATGGGAATGAAATCCAATTTTCTACATTAAGTAATTTATTTACCGATTCACGGGACGGGAGGTTATATAAAATGGTCAATATTGGAAATCAAATCTGGATGGCAGAGAACTTAAAAGCGACTAAACTAAATGATGGTATTTCAATTCCAAATGTTACAGACGAAGATGAATGGGAAGAATTAACTTCTTCTGCGTATTGCATCATTTTTAATGATACAGATGATATTCCTGATACGTATGGACATTTATACAATTTTCATGCAGTTAATACTGGAAAATTGTGTCCGGATGGTTGGCATGTTCCTACGACGGATGATTGGAACCAGTTGTTTAATTATCTAGGTGGAGTTGATGTTGCCGGTGCGAAACTAAAAGAGGTTGGAATTGAACATTGGTCATCACCCAATACCGGGGCAACAAATGAAGTAGGATTTAGTGCTTTAGGAGGTGGTTTCAGATATGAAAGTGGCTTTTATTATGGCTTTGGTGACTATGCAACTTTTTGGACTGCCAATGAAAGTGCTCCAAACAGACCTTTTGCCGTTTGGATATCCAATATGGGGATTAACGCCATGCTCCATTCTGAATTTAATGATTATAACAGAGCGTTTTCTGTACGTTGCTTAAAAAATTAATTGAATTATATAAAATTTATACAAATGAAAAAAAATCAATATTATTTCAATTTCGTATTACTACATTTAATTTTACTTGCGATATTCCTGTTACAAAGTTGTGATAAAAACAAGATAACCATCCTCACAAAAGAAGTAAAAGATGTGAATCAAATTTCTGCAAAATGTACTGGCCAAGTGTCGGATAATGAAAAAATTATTGAAAAAGGATTTTGTTGGGATACCCTTTCCAGTCCTACTATAGATCACTATAAATTAAAAGTTGAATCCAATTCAACAACTTATAGTGGTATAATTAGACCATTAAAATCTTTAAAAACCTATTATATTAGGGCCTATGCCATGACAGAATCTTCTGTATTTTATGGAAATATGATTCAGATTACGACTTTAAATAATACATTTGTTGATCCTAGAGATGGTAGAAATTACAAAATGATTACGATTGGGACACAGACATGGATGGCCGAAAATTTAAATACTATAAAATATAATGATGGAACTGATATCCCCCAGGTTACTAATCCAAGTTCATGGAATTATATTGAAACACCCGCGTATTGTTGGTACGAAAATAATCAAGAACTTTTTGGTGAGACTTATGGCCCATTATACAATTGGTATTCAGTTAATACCGGAAAATTGTGTCCCTTAGGATGGCACGTACCATCTGATAGTGAATGGTCAACTCTTGTTAACTATTGCGGAGGGGATCAAATAGCTGGAAATAAATTAAAAGAAATTAAAAATTTTCATTGGTCATATCCTAATACCGGAGCTGATAATGAATCTGGATTTACTGCACTTCCGGGAGGATTTAGGGATTATAACGGTGATTTTATAACTGTCAATTTACTAGGATATTGGTGGTGCTCCTCTGAAGGGGGTGATTGGTGTGCATGGTATAGATATATGCACAAAGATTTTTCAAATGTAATCAGAGTAAATGAAAACAAAAAAAGAGGTCTTTCCGTTAGGTGTGTTAAAGACGAAAATCTAATTCAATAAAACTATTTTTGGTTATATAAATCTTCAATATTTTTTAAAAATTAATATTATGTTGCAAAAATTCAGATTTCAATTTGGGACACTTTTATTTATAACGTGTATAACCATATCAAGTTGTAATAAAAATGATTTGCCTAAAGTTACTACGAATGGGATATCAGAAATTACTCAGATATCAGCAAAGATAAGCGGAACTATTAAAGAGGAAGGGGCCTCTTCTATAAATTTTAGAGGATTTTGTTGGAGTATATCTCCAAATCCAACTATTGAAGATAATAAGACAACCAATGGATTTGAAATTGGTGAATATACCGGAATTTTAACAGGACTGATAGCAAATACTAAATACTATGTGAGAGCTTATGCGACCACTTCCGATGGAACTTCATACGGAAATGAATTAAATTTTACTACTTCTTTAGGCACAATGGTGGATGTACGCGATGGAAATAGTTATAAAATTATCACTATAGGAACTCAAACCTGGATGGCAGAGAATTTGAAAGCTACCAAATATAATGATGGAACAGACATTCCTATTATTACAGATCAAATTGAATGGGCGAGTTTAACCTCACCGGGTTATTGTTATTATTTAAACGATTATACGAATTATGGTTCAATATATGGTTGTTTATATAATTGGTATTCAGTTAATACCGGAAAATTGTGTCCCGAAGGTTGGCATGCCCCTGTCAAAAATGAATTTGAGATTTTAATCGATTATTTGGGGGGAGAACAAGTTGCCGGGGCAAAACTTAAAGAGATAGGAACTACACATTGGACCTATCCTAATGAGGGGGCAACGAATGAATCTGGGTTTTGTGCTCTTCCGGCAGGCAATAGAGATTATGAAGGAGGGTTTGGATACAATGGTTTTTACGGAAATTTCTGGAGTTCCACAGATGGAATTCCTAATCATGCCTATGAAATATATGTAGGTGCTCAGTCTACTATTGTATTCTTAAGTCCCGCCTATAAACAAATGGGATATAGTGTCAGATGTATAAAAAATGAATAAAAAAAGGGACTGTTACCAGTCCCTTTCGTTGTTATTTTTGTGCTTTCTTCACATATTGATTGTAACGCCATTTTGCGTTTTCTTCAGTTGCTTTGAAAAGCTCAGTTGCTTCTTCAGGGAAGGTTCCTATTAAGGAAGAATAACGTACTTCAGATTTTAAGAAGTCTTGGAATTTGCTCCAATCCGGTTCTTTGCTATCTAATACGAATGGATTTTCTCCGTTTTCTTCTAAAGTTGGATTGTATCTCCATAGGTGCCAGTATCCGCAATCAACAGCCACTTTTTGTTCGTGTTGGGTTTTGCCCATACCTGCTTTTAATCCGTGGTTGATACATGGTGCATAAGCAATAATAATAGATGGTCCATTGAATGCTTCCGCTTCTTTTAATGCTTTAAACCATTGGTTTTGGTTAGCACCGATCGCTACTTGTGCAACGTAAACATAACCGTAACTTGCTGCAATCATACCTAAATCTTTCTTACGGATTTTCTTTCCGGAAGTGGCAAATTTAGCTACAGCACCAGCTGGAGTTGATTTGGATGATTGTCCACCGGTATTAGAGTAAACTTCAGTATCCATTACCAATACGTTTACATCTTCGCCTGATGCTAATACGTGATCTAATCCACCGAAACCGATGTCATAAGCCCAACCGTCACCACCAAAGATCCATTGTGATTTTTTAACGATGTATTGTTTTAAGCCTGCTAATTCTTTGCAATAGCTGCAGTCACAAGCTTCAATCATTGGGATCATCTTGTCTGCAATTCTTTGAGTTTCTAAAGTGCTGTTTTTGTTAGCAATCCACTCTCCGAACAATGCTTTTAACTCTGGAGTGCAACAGTTGCAACCTTCCATAGCTTCTTTCATGATTCTTTCGATTCTGTCACGAAGTTGAGTAGTAGCAATTGCCATACCTAAACCGAATTCAGCATTGTCTTCGAACAATGAGTTACCCCATGCTGGTCCTTGGTTAGATCTGTTACTTCTGGTATAAGGAGTAGCAGGAGCAGAACCACCGTAGATAGAAGAACAACCGGTTGCATTAGCAACCATCATTTGTTCGCCGAACAATTGAGTGATCGTTTTGATATATGGAGTTTCACCACAACCTGCACAAGCTCCTGAGAACTCGAATAATGGTTGAGCAAACTGACTATTTTTAACACTTTGTGCTTTGTTTACCAATTGGTCTTTGTAAGTAACTTTTGCTTCTAAATAATCGAAACGTTTTTGTTCTTCTATTTGAGATTCCAATGGTCTCATTTCTAAAGCTTTTGTTTTAGAAGGACAAACATCTGCACAGTTACCGCAACCGGTACAATCTAATACAGATACCTGAATACGGAAATGCATACCGGCAAACTCTTTACCTTGAGCATTGATCGTTGTGGTTCCTTCTGGAGCATTAGCTAGTTCTTCATCTGTTAAAACGTAAGGACGAATAGCAGCGTGAGGACAAACGAATGAACATTGGTTACATTGGATACAGTTTTCTGATAACCATGTTGGAACGTGAACAGCGATACCTCTCTTTTCGTAAGCAGTTGTACCTGCTGGGAAAGTACCATCTTCGTAACCTAAGAATGCACTTACAGGAAGATCATCCCCTTTTTGTGCGTTCATTGGTTCAACCACGTTTTTAATGAAATCAGGAATATCACGAGTGTCAACAACCGGTTTTACTTCGATTTTTGCCCATTCTGCAGGGATCTCAACTTTAGTAACATCACCACCTGCATCAACAGCAGCATAGTTCATGTTAACGATATCATCACCTTTACGTCCGTAAGATTTCATGATCGCTTTCTTCATCTCTTTTACAGCTATTTCGTAAGGAATAACTTCAGAGATTTTGAAGAATGCAGATTGAAGAATGGTGTTGGTTCTGTTTCCTAAACCAATCTTTTCAGCTACTTCAGTGGCATTGATGATATACATGCTGATGTTATGTGCAGCAAGATATTGTTTAACATTGTCTGGTAAACGTTTTTTTGTTTCTTCAGCATCCCAGATAGAGTTGTAAAGGAAAGTACCACCATCTTTTAATCCTCTTAAGCAGTCATATTTTTCCAAATAGGATGGAACGTGAACGGCTACGAAGTCAGGAGTTCCCACTAAGTAAGGAGCTAAGATAGGTTGATCACCGAAACGTAAGTGTGAGCAGGTAAAACCACCTGATTTCTTACTGTCATAAGCGAAATAAGCCTGGCTATATTTATCGGTGTTGTCACCAATGATTTTAATAGAGTTTTTGTTGGCACCAACAGTACCATCAGCACCTAATCCATAGAATTTAGCTTCAAAAGTTCCTTTAGGAAGAACGTTGATAGCAGGAAGGATAGGAAGTGATTTGAAAGTAACGTCATCAACGATACCAACGGTGAATTGGTTTTTAGGATTAGCATCTGCTAAATTGTTGAAAACGGAAAGGATATGAGCTGGAGTAGTATCTTTTGAAGATAAACCGTAACGACCGCCAATGATGATTGGTTTTTCAGTTGCAGTATAGAATGCTTCAACAACATCTAGATACAATGGATCTCCGTTAGCACCTTGTTCTTTAGTTCTGTCAAGAACACAGATTCTTTTGGTTGTTTTTGGAAGAACAGCCATCATATATTTCACGGAGAATGGACGGTAAAGGTGAACAGAGATAACGCCCACTTTTTTACCTTCATTGTTCAATTTTTCAACAACCGTTTTTACCACTTCAGTGATAGAACCCATTGCGATCACAACATCAGTTGCATCAGCTGCGCCGTAGTATGTGAAAGGAGCATAGTGACGACCGGTCAACTCGCTTATTTGTTTCATATAATCAGCTACAACTTCAGGAAGAACATCATAATATTTGTTTTGAAGCTCTCTGGTTTGGAAGTAGATGTCAGGATTTTGAGCAGTACCGCGAGTCACTGAATTTTCAGGATTCAAAGCATTGTCTCTAAATTTTTGAAGTGCGTCATAGTCAAGAAGGCCTTTTAATTTTTCCATATCAGCAACTTCCACTTTTTGAATTTCGTGAGAAGTTCTAAAACCGTCGAAGAAATGAAGGAAAGGAACTCTTGATTTGATAGCGGCAAGGTGAGCAACAGGAGCAAGGTCCATTATTTCTTGAACTGAGCTTGTTGCCAACATAGCGAAACCGGTTTGACGGGTACTCATAACGTCTGAGTGGTCACCGAAGATTGATAGAGCCTGAGCTGCTAAAGAACGAGCAGAAACATGGAAAACGCCTGGTAGTAATTCACCGGCAATTTTATACATGTTAGGGATCATCAATAACAATCCTTGTGAAGCGGTATAAGTGGTTGTTAAAGCGCCGGCTTGTAATGAACCGTGAACAGCACCTGCAGCACCTGCTTCAGATTGCATTTCTACTACTTTAACGGTTTCCCCGAAAATGTTTTTTCTTCCAAATGCTGACCATTCGTCAACATACTCCGCCATTGTTGAGGAAGGAGTAATAGGATAAATTGCTGCTACTTCACTAAACATATAAGCTACATGAGCTGCTGCGTAGTTACCGTCGCATGTTAAAAATTTTTTATCTGACATAACTTTTTAATATTTAAAGTGTTATATATGTATTGTTCTTTTTTAAAAACTGTGCAAAGGTACAAAAAAGAATTGAGATAATCAAGATAATAAGCAAATTTGTGAATGAGCAAATGAGCAAATAAAATAGGTGAAAGGGTATTGGGTTTTGGTTATCAGGTATCAGGTTTCAGTTGTTTAAAGGATGAACGCTTCGCTGTTTAATTACTTCCGGGTTCTCACTTTTTGATACATACTATTCAAAACAGCATTCATCTCGGGAGATATCTTAAACTTGATGATGATGTACATCCCCGTAAATAAGAGTATCGATGTTTTGATGATTCCATCTATGACTTGAGCATAAATGAGTTTCATCGGAAGTTGTACCATCACTTTGGAGATGGTGTGATCCCAGAGTAAAGAGATGAGGTAAAGTCCTACAACAATAAGTATCACGATCGTTTGCTTGCTGTGGAATGGAGTCGTTTTGAGTTTCCAGCGAATGAGAGCCAACAACAATAAAGTGTAGATCAATGTGGAAAATAAAGAGGCATAAGCTGCTCCCTCCATACCCATTTTAGGGATAAACCAGATGTTAAACAGGATCGCCGAAAGGGTCAGAATGACGGTAAACGCCAAAGAGTAATAGTAGTATCTTGAAAATCCTAATACAGTAGTTCCTACACTATAAGTCGCATTGAATAATCGGGTAAATCCCAGAATTAACACCACATATTTGCCGGCTGCGTAAGCGTTTCCATTGGGCATAATACTGAAGATGAGGTCAATATTGATCCAAATCGCTAATATGATCAATGATCCGGCAATCAATTGATGGAGCGCGACACTCTGACAAAGATAGTTGGTCGTTTTAAAATCGTTTTCTTTTACAGCCTGAGATATTTGAGGTTGCGTGATCGATCCTAAGGAACGGTATGGGATCTCAATAAAAGCGGCCATGTAATTGGCAATCGCAAATACTCCCGTAAAAGCCAATCCCATCTTGGCACTGATGAAGAAAGTGTTTAAACTAGGGGTAATCGCACTAACAAGGGTAGTGGTGATGATAAAGATGGAGTAAAACATGAAATCTCTTCGAACCGCCGGTGCAATGTACTTGAGGTTTGGTTTAAAGGAGATATTTTTGAGAGAAAACAGATAAATGATGTTGATGATTGCAGCTACTCCGTAAACCGCACAAAAAGCAAAAATAAACTGATTGAAGTTGATGAAGTTATATCCGTATAGAAGATAAGTTCCTAATGTTAAAATTCTTACAATCACTTCTCTGACCAGCTTGGGAACTACAATACGCATCAAGACGTTGGCATTGGTCTCAAAAACGGTCATGTACAACATGAAAAATGACAGTGGGGCGAGTAAGAAGTAGTATTGATTGAATAACGGTGATTTGTCACCAAAGAAATTGCAGATGGGGGTTTTTAGTACTATAAACAGCACTAAAAAAATCACAAATCCGATGATTGGGATGATGAGTGTCCAGAAGAAAAATCCGTTATGTTTCTTCTCCTGATCATTAAAATAAGGGAAGAACCGGATGATGGAGGAACTGGTTCCAAGTTGGGCCAATCCGGCAAACAACATCCCGGCATCGATCAGCACACGGGTTAAACCAATCTCTTCCGGTTTAAGTAAATCGGTGAGTATGAAAAAAGTAGTAAAGATTCCAATCAGTACCCCAATGTAATTTACAATGGTTCCCTTGATGCTTTGTCTGATGATTATTCCCATATTTAACTCTTAAGGAGTTGGGTGATTAATCGGGGATAGATTTGAAAAATTGAGGCATATCATCTTCAAAACTGAAAGGGGTAGGATTAGCCCCACCTTTTTCAATGATGTTGGTGATATTGTCTTCTCTCGTTCTATGAAGAGCAGGGGTGTTGTAAAGCGCGTTAAACTCGGAGTCATTCTCAAAACGAGGATCTACATAAGCATTCACTCTTTGTGGACGTAGATTATCGCGGGAAGAAAAACCGTACCCTTTTGTTGTGGGGACAGTAGCTACTGCCTGAGGAGCATCCTGGTTTGGTCTTGGCGCTTGAGCTGGTGCTGCAACCGGTTCCTGAATGATTCTGGGCGCTTGTCTGAAAGAATCATCATAACCCGGATTGTAATCTCTGGATGGAGCTTGTTCTGTTTTTGGAGATGAAGAGAATGAGGGTTCATTTAAAAAATCGAAAGGATTTTCCGCTTTTTTGGTTTCAACAACCGGTTGTTCCGGATAATTGATCACATCGAATGGAATTTGTTCCGGAACGAAAGGGGTTTCCTCTTCAACAGCGAATACCGGTTCTGCAGGGGTTTCAACAGTTAGTGGAACATTGGTGATCTCCTGATCGCCAACTTTTGTAACTTCTCCATTGGTAATGTTGGTGATGGTTTTCACTTCATCAACCGCATAGTTGGTAACAATTACAGCCAATTTAATTTTGTTTTGAAGTGTTTTATCTTCGGTTCTTCCCCAGATTACACGTGCGTTATTCGATCTAAGTTCAGAAAGAAGCTGAGTTAATTCTTCAAATTCATTGATGGTAAATTTATTATCCGGACCGTAGCTTAATGAGAACAAGAAGTTTTTAGCGTTAGTGATATGTTCTTCGGATAAAAGAGGACAGTTTAAAGCCCCTTCAACTACTCTTTGAACGCGATCTTCCCCTTCTGCTTCAGCCAAACCAAGCATGGCAGGTCCGCTGTTTTCCATAATCGACTTGATGTCGTTGAAGTCAATATTTTGATCCAAATTAATGGTAATCAATTCAGCGATACATTTCACAGCATTTTTCAATACATCATCAGCGTGACCAAAGGCAGTATCGAAATCGAGGTCATTATAGTATTTAAGGATATTTTGATTTTTAACGATGATCAAAGAGTCCACATGTTTTTTAAGTTCTCTGATTCCATCTTCAGCATGTTTAGCGGCAATTTGACCTTCAAATCTAAAAGGTTCAGTTACGACAGCCACAGTAAGGATTCCCATATCTCTAGCGATTTGTGCTACGATTGGGGTTGCACCGGTACCGGTACCTTTACCCATCCCTGCGGTAAGGAACAACATCTTAGTGTCTATTCCAATAAATTTTACGATCTCTTCGCGACTCTCTTCTGCCAGTTGGCGAGCCACTTCAGGGTTTGCACCTGCACCAAGACCCGATTCTCCTAAAACCAGTTTTTCAGGAATTGGGTTTCTTTCCAATGCTAATCGATCGGTATTACATATCAAGAAATCTACACCTTGTATACCATCTTTGTACATGTGTTTCACAGCGTTTCCGCCACCACCGCCGATACCAATTACTTTGATGATTGAAGAGGTATTTTTGGTGCCAAAGTCAGGTTCAAATAATTTTTTTTCTGTCATGTCTGTAGAAGTTATTTGTTAATGGGTTGGTTTTTTTATTCAGTTTTTTCGGAAATATTATCCAAAAGATTAGAAAAAAACGATTTGATTTTATCAACGATATTTTTTCCTGAATCTTCCGATTCCTCAGGTTTATTTACATCCGTTTTAATGACGGTAGGTCTAGTGATCTCACCATTTCCTGTGCTCATAGTTCCATATTTGAGAAGTCCTAAACTAGTTGCATACATAGGGTGTTTCAATTCAGGAGGAAGAGAGCTGAATCCAATTTCAGGGATTCCGATCCGAGTAGGTTTTTGGAAGGTGAATTGGGCTAATTCTTTGATATGTCTAAGGGTAGCACCACCACCTGTAAGAACAACATTCA
>DAONEU010000068.1:0-10441 GCA_035403245.1 Bacteroidales bacterium
CCTCCATCTTCAATGCTTATAAACAATTAACCGTCCGTTACCAAAGAGATATCCCGGAACTATTCAAATACAACACCTTCTGTGTAATTAGTGATGGTTTTAATACAAAGGCAGGTTCTTTCTTTGCTCCCTACGATTTTTTCTATTCCTGGCGAAGAGTGGAGGGGCTGGCTAAAGATGTAGATGGTCTTGACACGATGTTTACCCTTATCCAAGGGATGTTTCATAAAAATCGTTTTCGGGATATCATTCGAAACTTTGTTTATATTCCGGACAGTTCCAAAAAGAACGAAAAGATTGTTTGTCGGTATCCGCAATACTACGCAGCAAGGGCTTTGTACAATAATATCAAGAAAAATCAAAAACCGGATGGAAACGGAAAAGGGGGAACCTATTTCGGGGCTACCGGCTGTGGAAAGAGTTTCACAATGCTCTATCTCACCCGATTATTGATGAAAAGTGTCCATTTTGGAAGCCCAACGATTGTTCTTATCACTGATCGTACCGATTTAGATGACCAATTGGCCTCCCAATTCACCAACGCTAAAACCTTCATTGGTGACGATAACATCATCAGTGTAGAGAGTCGTGCACAATTGAGAGAACTCTTACAAAACCGACAAAGTGGCGGGGTTTTTCTCACAACCATCCAGAAATTTACCGAAGATACAGAGATATTAACCTCTCGAAATAATGTGATTTGTATTTCTGACGAAGCGCATCGTACTCAAGTAAATTTGGATCAAAAAATCAGAGTTACCAAAGAGAAAGTTACTAAAAGTTACGGTTTCGTGAAATATCTTCACGATTCTTTACCCAATGCCACTTACGTGGGATTTACCGGCACACCGATTGATGCCACTTTGAATGTATTTGGTAAAGTGGTGGATGCTTATACCATGTCTGAGTCGGTAAAAGATGAGATCACGGTAAGGATTGTTTATGAAGGTAGAGCAGCTAAGGTATTGTTAAACAATGCCAAACTGAAAGAGATTGAGCAGTATTATGCTAAATGCGCGGAATTAGGAAGTAATGAGAATCAGATCGATAAAAGCAAACAAGAGATGGCTCAAATGAATGCCATCATTGGAGATCCTGATCGTCTGAGAGAAGTGGCTTTAGATTTTGTAAAACATTACGAAAATAGAGTCTCTGAAGGATCAACACTAGTTGGAAAAGCGATGATTGTATGCAGTAACAGAGAGATCGCTTTCGAATTGTACAAAAATATCATCACCTTAAGACCCGAATGGAATGAAATTCGGGAAGCTGATTCACATATTGAACTTAGTTATAAAGATAAAAGGGAGCTCAAACCTATTGAAAAAATCAAACTAATCGCTACTCGTGATCAAGATGATCCGAAAGAATTGTATGATCTTCTAGGAACAAAAGAGTATCGCAAAGAGCTCGACCGACAATTTAAAAATGAAAAGTCAAATTTCAAAATTGCAATTGTTGTTGATATGTGGTTAACCGGGTTTGATATTCCATTTTTGGACACGATTTACATCGACAAACCGATCCAACAACACAATCTCATTCAAACCATATCTAGGGTAAACCGTAAAATTGAGGGAAAATACAAGGGTTTAGTTGTTGACTATATCGGGATCAAAAAACAGATGAACTTGGCTTTAGCAAAATACAACAAAGGGGATGAAGAAAACTTTGAAGATATTGAAAAATCGATTATCGTTGTAAGAGATCATCTAGATTTGTTAGCTAACATCATGCATACTTTTAATGATCACTACTATTTTTCAGGCAACTCCATTGAACAACTTCAAACCTTAAAATTGGCGGTAGAATTTATCCAGAAGACTAAAGAGACAGAAACTCGTTTTATAGAATTAGTAAGAAGACTCAAAGCAGCTTATGATATATGTGTCGGGAGTGAAAAATTGACCCAAAAAGAGCGGGATTACACCCATTTTTATTTAGCCATAAGATCAATCTTACTTAAACTAACCAAAGGAGATGCTCCGGATACAGCACAGATGAATGCTAAAGTAAGAGAGATGATTCAAGAAGCGATTGAAAGTGAAGGGGTAGAAGAACTTTTCAAAATTGGAGATGAACAGGAAACGGAATTGGATATCTTTGATGAAGCGTATCTGGAAAAAATTGCAAAAATCAAACTTCCCAATACTAAAATCAAATTATTGCAACAATTATTAGCTAGGGTAATCAAAGATTTTAGAAAAATAAATCGTATCAAAGGGATAGATTTTACGAAGAAAATGGAAACTATTGTTCAGAAATACAACAATCGTGAAATCAATGATATTTTCAGGAGCGAAGTATATGAAGAGATGGCGGAATCACTAACCAATTTGATCTGGGAAATCAAAAATGAGTATTTAGCAGGAGAAAAAATGGGCATTGATTTTGAGGAAAAAGCATTCTATGATATTTTGAAAGAGCTTTGTATCAAATATGACTTCACCTATCCGGAAGACAAATTAGTTGAATTATCTAAGGAAGTAAAAATCATTGTTGACAGTCAGGCGCAATTTCCGGATTGGAATAAAAGAGATGATATCAAATCGGCCTTAAAAGTAGCATTGATTTTGATATTAGACAAATACGGATATCCTCCGGTTGAAAGAGATGAAGTTTATGTAGAGATCTTTGAACAAGCAGAAAACTTCAAGAAAAATAGACGCTAAACACGCATAGACATTCCACATGCAACCCCCTTCGAGGTAAGAAAGACTAGAGACGAGGGACTAGAGACTAGAGATTTTTTACATCCTTTCCCTTTGAAGTTTGAATATTGATTTGTTTTGTGCTCTGTTTTCCATATTATTCATTTTTTCATATTTTTTATTGTATTCATTTTCCATTTTCGAAGATATTAACCTTTTTGGAAGTGTTCCGAAACGGTTTTGAGTGTCTTCTATCGAGTATATAGTGTCTTCAATTGAGTATTTAGTGTCTTCTATCGAGCATTTAGTGTCTTCTATCGAGTATTTAGTGCTTCCGAAAGAGTTTTGTGTGAATTGGAAAAGAAATAAACACAGTGATAATGAATAATTAATAATGAATAATGAATAATTCATTAGCGTATTCGCGGCTTTTTTGACACAGTTTATTGAATAGACGATATAGAATAGCCTCCCGCCATTATCAAATAGCGATTGGGAATTTTCAAATAAGGGATGGCAACGGCGCTACGATTTTTATCAGGGGCGTTAGCCCTGACATCTTAGTAGCAAAAGGATAACTGACATCCCTCCGCTCCTCCGGAGCGGTTTTCGTCGAACGTCGAACGTCGAACGTCGAACGTTTAACGTCGAACGTTCCTTCACAGACTTGCAATTCGCTTAAAACAAACCAATTTGCAAGACTATTCACTCTTCACTCTTCACTCTTCACTCTTCACTATTCACTATTCACTATTTTGAGCCCCCTGATATCTTCACTCCAGGTTTCCCCATTGAAATAACTGGTATGCGGACTTAGTGTGAGTTTGTAGAATGCCTTATTTCCGTAGCAGGTGCCGATGTAATAGTGCTTGTATCCCGCTCGTCTGGCGTACATAATTGTCTGTAGTAAAATCCACTTGCCGAAATCACTTTGCGTAATCGTGGTGTCGTAAAAGTTGAACCAGATATGAAATAACTCCTCATCTTCTGAGATCGGAAAAAGATTGGCTAATAACCGATCCTTTTGCCAAATCTGCATGATCTGCCTTAAATAGGGGCGCGATAAAATGTACAGCAACCGCTCCTCCGTTAAGAAATGATCCTTAGCATAAACTAAACACCATCGGATAAATATGGGATCGTCGTAGAACTGCTCTTTGTCAACCATCCGAAAGGTGATCTCCTCATCAGGAAACTTTTTCCGAAACTTGTTAATGACATTGTTCTGCTTGTAGTTAAACAGAGTTTCTTTTTGTAAATCGATCCGGACACTACGCGCTAAATAGTATATTTCGTCCTGAATACTAAAGTCGTTAGAGTAGGGGAGGAACCCTCTCGAATAAAGATCTGTGTAGTGATCTGTTGATTCTTTAACCGCATAAACACAATAAGGGAACTCATACTTTTGGTACGAAATTCCCTTATGTTCTTTGTATATTAACCTCATAATCCGGGTTAAATCTGTTTTTTAATTTCCGAAATCGTCAAAGAAGATCATCTCCCTGGAAACACCTAGGTTTTCTAACATGGTAATCACAGCATTGGACATCACTTGTGGTCCGCAGATGTAATACTCAATATCTTCAGGGTTTGGATGATTTTTGAGATAGTTGTCGAAGATCACCTGATGGATAAATCCGGTTTTGCCGGTCCAGTTGTCTTCAGGAAGTGGAGCACTTAGCGCAACATCGAAGGAGAAGTTTGGAAACTCTTTTTGGATCGCTTCAAACTCATCGATATAAAACAACTCGCGTAACGAACGACCACCGTACCAGAAAGTGGCTTTGCGGTTGGTTCTTTGGGTCAAAAACTGATCAAAGATATGGGATCTCATAGGAGCCATACCTGCACCACCACCGATAAACATCATTTCGTTTTGGGTTTCTCTAATGAAAAACTCTCCATAAGGTCCCGACATGGTGATCTTGTCGCCTGGTTTTAAAGTAAAAATGTAAGAGGAACAGATCCCCGGATTCACGGATTTAAAAGTTTTCTTTTTAGGATCCCAAGGGGGAGTTGCAACCCGAACATTTAACATAATTCGGTCATCTTCAGCAGGATGATTGGCCATAGAGTAAGCTCTGGTGATATATTCAGAACTTTCGGCTTTTAAGGCAAACATGTTGTTTTGTTCCCATTCTGTCCGGTATTCTTCACCGATCTCCATATCACTGTAGTTTGAAACAGTAGGTGGAACATCAATCTGAATATAACTTCCCGATTTGAACTTCAACTTTTCACCTTCCGGCATTTGAACAACCAATTCTTTGATATAAGTAGCAATATTATCATTAGATTCTACTGTACATTCCCATTTTTGGATACCAAACACCTCTTCCGGAATCTGGATCTCCATATCGGATCTTACCTTTACCTGACAAAAGAGTCGGTAGTGTTCCTCTTGCTCTTTTCTACTGAGGTGCCCTTGTTCGGTTGGCAACACATCACCGCCCCCTTCAGTAACTATTCCTCTACAGAATCCGCAAGTACCTCCACCACCACAGGCTGAAGAGATAAAGATTTTCTGATTCGATAATGCTTGCAATAAGGAAACACCCCGTTCTTGTTCGATGATGTGTTCCTGATTGATTTTGATGGTCACATTACCCTCTGGGACCAATTTTTTTCTTGCATACAATAAGATGGCCACAAGAGCCCATATTAAGAGCAAGAAAACAATAACTGCAATAATGGTTACAACAGCAATCATAAAAAAATATTTTATTTTCTAACTTTTTTGATAAATTCTTCCACTTCAGGAACGCCACCTTGATATACTAAATATCCGTTATATGGTTCACGTTGTGTAATTTCATCGTTGATAGGTGTTAACATGATTCTTTTAACCTCTTCAGGATCATGTGTTTGACCTAGAGCCCAGCTTAATTTGATATAAGCTACTTCAGGTAACATATTACCTGCAGGGATAATACCCTTTTTCATCATGTCACGTCCGGTGTCGTAAACAAACATGTGAACATAACCCCAGATGGTTTGAAGTGTCATATATTGGTGAACACCTGCTTTTTGAGCTCTTTCAACAGCAGGATACATCTCTTTATTGATGTGTCCAAGACCGGTACCAACCCAAACAACCCCTTTGTAGCCGTTTTCCACGATGGCATCTAACATGTCCGGTTTCATGCCGGGATAGTAATATAACATCGCAACACGGTCATCGAAAGTAGGGATAATCTTCACATCCTTATCGTTACGTCTTTGATTGTAGGTTTTATGGATAGGATCAACCCCTTTTCTGGTTACCATTGCAACCGGAGTGTCACCAATTGTTCTGAAAGTGGATCTGTAAGAGGAGTGCATTTTACGAACGCGGGTACCTTTATGTAAGAATCCATAATCATCAGATGTTGGTCCAAACATACAAACCAAAACTTCAGCGATATTTCCGCGACCGGCAGCAGTCATGGCGTGCATTAAATTTAATGCAGCATCAGAACTTGGACGGTCGGAAGATCTTTGAGAACCTACTAAAACAACAGGTACAGGTAAGTTTTGACACATGAAAGTCAAAGCTGCCCCGGTGTGGTGTAAAGTATCGGTACCGTGACCGATAACGATGCCATCCACCCCTTTTTCAATCTCTTCGCCAATTTTCTTAGCGAGAGCGATATATTGGGTAGGTCCCATGTTTTCAGAGAAAACTGCAAAAATCTTTTCGGTATCCAGATTACAGATATCTGCTAATTCAGGAACGGCGCCATATAATTCACCGGGAGAGAAAGCAGGGATAACCGCACCTGTACGATAGTCGAGACGGGAAGCAATTGTTCCACCGGTTCCCAATAGTTTTACATGAGGTAAGCCCGGAGTTTTTGGAAACTCTTTTTCGGGAATTTTATAATTGGCTTTTTTATAACCGGTTTCTTTCATGTCGGTGATTGTATCGGTATCAATACCAATATTATAACCGGTAATAATCTTCATAACGATATGTTTATCGTCATCAAATTCAGCTCTTGGAAGGATGGTGCCTGCGAAATCACCACGAGTGGTTTTTACTTCTGCAGTTCCCCATACTCTAACACTATATTTCTGAAGCAATGCTAATGCTTCACCTTTATAACCTTGAAAAATATCTTCACTCATTATTTGATCAATTGTTAATTTGTTCTGTTATGTTAATGCTTATTTTTTAGAGAATGTGTTGATCTCAGTGTACAGATCGGCCAAATTGATATTTCCTTCACTGAAGCTTCTCAATTGTCCCATGATGCTGTTTACTTTGTCCCCATCGCATGTGTTTTTGCGAGCAGGGCTAAACTTGTCATGAAGCACTTTAATTCTGTCTAGAACATCCTCTTTGCCTTTTTTCTTGAATTTCAAAATCGTTAATATAGACTCGAAATCCAATTTAGGATGAACAAATAACTCTTTGATCATTCGGTAAGCGATGGCTGAATCGATACTTTCTTTTTTCAAATAAGCAAAAAGATCGAAGATTCTTTGAGTTTCGAATGGGATATTTTTAAATTGACCATGTAAATGTTTTATTCTTTGTCCAAATAAAACGCCAATCATTTTAGGACTATATCCAAGTTCTTCCACTATTTTTCTGATTATTGGATAATGGTTGTTGGTGAAAATATAGTTGTAACAATCAGTTGGAACATTCCAGGCCAACAATTGTTGATATCTGTCATACACTTCATCAGGAACGTTTGCTCTAAGTTCTTCAATTAAAGCGGAAGTAACCGGAATAGGAGCAGAGTCAGTATCAGGATACATACGGTCAGCACCCGGTAAAACGCGTTCGAAGATGGTAACACCGTTTTCGAAAGATTTGCGGGTTTCTTGTGGAACACCGTCGAAAGCCATTTTTGCTCTCTCTTCGATGGTCTCGATAGCTGTTTTTACATCATTTTCAGGAGCCCAGAAGATGATTTGAGCATCTTGTTCACTAGCATTGAAAAGGGTTTGAATCTTTTCAATAACATTGCTGCTCACAACCTCTTCCATATCTTCACTGCAAGTCATGTTTGGTCTTTCCACACATGCGATCACTTTCAATCTATGAACGAACTCATCAGCAAAAGGAACGCCGGGTTGAGTGAAATGGGAAAGGATACCTGCAAAAAAAGGAAGATTTACAGCGTATAGTTTCTCTTTACGATCTATTGCATCGGTAATTGGACTATAATAGAAGTTGAAGTCCTTTGGATTTAGTTCAATAGCTTGAACTTTGAAGTTTTCCTTAGAGGTTCTTTTGTTTAATTCATCTTTAATAGCTAAAAGAGCCCATTGACGGAAACATTCAATGTGAGTCAACTCAGGGATCCATTTGGTATGAGCAACCCCTTTGATCTCGATACGGGTACCACCTGTACAGCTCACGTTAACATCTTCACGGCCGGCACCGATTCCGGTACGTACTTTGTTGGTACTTCTGTTTAAGAAACGGATATAGTCACAAGCCTCTTTCACTTCATCCGGATTTTTCATGTCAGGATAAGTAACGGTTTCAATAAGTGGCATACCAAGACGGTCAGTTCTGTAGATACGGGTGTGGCCGATATCAGAAATCTCACGACAAGAATCCTCTTCAATACTCATCTGAATCAAGCGAACTTTTTTATTTTTCAATGGAATCTCACCACCGATACCAACGATAGCTGTTCTTTGGAATCCTGTAGGGATAGAACCATCCAAGTATTGTTTACGGGTAATGTGAACTTCCCCAACGATATTCATTTTTGAGGTCAAAGCGATCTCAATAGCGATATTTAGCGCTTCTCTGTCGATTGGAAATGGAGGGGTATCATCCACTTCATATGTACAAGCAGTAGGATGAGAGATACGGTAGATGATCTCTTTTCTGGTTCTGAATTCCATCAGAGCAGTTCCATCATATTCACCTAATTCAGAAAGGGTAGGGCGCATGTGACGAATCACTTCAGCATCGTACTGTTCTTTCGTTTGGTAAATACCTGCAGGACAGCGGCAAAATAGTTTTCTTTTGGTAAGTAATTGTTGATGCACTTCCAAACCGGACATAAATCCGATTCTATCATAGTCTGACTGTCGAGCATCTTTACGGTCCACATAACCGATTTTGGAACGAGTTTCGTCAAAGTTTTGGCGAGGGTTAATTTTCTTCACTTGTAATTTATTTAAGATGAATATATTATATAATATTAATAAGAATATACTAAATAATTAAAACAAGAGGCAAAGTTACAAAAAAAAAGAATAGAAAAAGTTGTAAAATGTGCTAATGTGCTAATGTGCTGATGTGCTAATTAGGCGAAGGGTGAAAGCGATTTCTTGGGCATTCCGGCTCGCAAGCTCGCCGTCGGTCTCCGGCCTGTACTCCTCGCCGGTACACCAAGCAGTCCATCCGGCATATAGGAGCTCACAAGTTCGCTCTATCTGCCGGTGGTCTGCTAGGCGTCCCGGCTGTGGGGTACTTGGCCTACGCCCTAATGCGGAGGAAATTCAGTCTGAGTTTTACAATGAGTCAAAAAAACTATTCTAATCAAAAACGGTTTTTAAAAATTTCAACTATTTCATTTATAGCTGCAAGATGAAAACATTCAAAAATGCTTAGAAACAGTACCCTGCATTTAATAGAATATTAAAAAGAAAGAAGTGAAAAATAAGAAGTGAAAAATAAGAAGTAAGAAGTAAAAAGTAAAAGCTGAACTAAGGTTTAATTTCTATTGGAGTTCCGATTGGAATGATCTCATAAAGTTCATCGATCTCTTTGTCTGTTACAGCGATACATCCTAGAGTCCAGTTTTTGAGCAAATGTAAACGACCAATCCATCCATATCCGTTTTTGATTCCGTGAATTTTAATCAGTCCTCCCGGGGATTTACCCATTTGTGATGCATGATCTATATCTATTTGATTAGGATAGGAGATTCCCAAATTTTTATGATATCCACTATTGGCATTTTTATCGTTGATCACATATAATCCTTCCGGCGTTTTCATATCTCCTTCAAATTCTTTTGCTCCTTTTTGAACTTTTCCCAAAGATATTTTATAAGATTTTATCAAATTTCCATTTTCAAAAACAGATAACTTACGATCACTCTTATCAACGATAATTTTATCAATAAGTAAAGATTTATCAAGAGGTTTACTTGGACAAAAGAGGAAAAATATCATAATTAAAATGGAACTTATTACAATTAAATATAAAAAATATTTTCTTTTCATAATCACACTAGCACATTAGCACATCAGCACATCAGCACATTATTTTTTCTTCGGTAAAAACTGCCCCTCATAGATATCGATCCACTCTTGTACAGTAATTTTCTTCATCAATTCTGCGATTAGATCGTAGGGGATCTGATCCATTTTTTTGAATCGGATACAGCTTTTTCCCATATCCAGTTTTTGTTTGGAGTGTTTAGGATATTCATTTACAAACCATTCCAGAAGTTCAGGGATGGCATAGATTCCCATGTGATAGAAATTGATAGATCCTTTTTGGGACGCAATTCCGGCAAAGGGGAGTGGCTCAATCGGTTTGCAATGATATCCTTTTGGGTAAATTGTATGAGGAACGACATATCCTAATCCGCCGTAACTAATAGCCGGAACGAACCCTTTTGGGAGGTTTTGAATAATGATTTGATGTAGTTTATTAAAGGGTTCAAAACGATCCTCAGGCACATTGGCGAGGATCTCTTCAACAGTTTTTCCGGGTGCTTCCATGATGGGTGATTTTATTTGGCAAATATAATTGAATTTTATTTAAAATAATTTTCTTGGGCATTCCGGCTCGCAAGCTCGCCGTCGGTCTCCAGCCTGTACTCCTC
>DAONEU010000069.1:0-10191 GCA_035403245.1 Bacteroidales bacterium
ACAATGAGTTTGGATATTACCCTTTTTGGGGGAAAATGATTAATGTTGAAGACACATTAACCAGTAACACAGGTTATTATTACACTAATAACAAGATGGTTTTTCTAAAAGGGGATGTAAAACTAGTAAACGACTCTTATGTAATGAATTGTGATTCACTACGTTACAACACCCTCAATGAAGTGGTTTATTTCATCTCTCCTACCCACCTGGTTTCAGATGAAAACCGGATTCTGACCCATTCAGGCTGGTACGATACCCGTCAGGATTTTGCGCTGCTGGTGGATTCCGTTGAGATGATCAATAATGATCAGAAATTAACCGGTGACAGCATCTATTACGATAAAAAGAAAGAGTTTGGTATCGGTAAAAACAATATCGTTTTAACTGATACAACAAAAGGGTACGTAGTCAAAGGAAATTATGTGGAATATTCTGAAATCGGAGGTAATTCGATGGCTACCGACAGTGCTTTATTGATTATGATTGATGATGCCGATTCCCTTTTTCTTCACGCCGACACCTTAAGATTATTGTTTGATACCCTTCAAAACCCATTGGAGATTCATGCATTCAATAAAGCTAAATTTTATAGTTTCGACATGCAAGGAGCTTGTGATTCCATGGTTTATATGATCAATGACTCCACTTTAACGTTGTATTACAATCCGGTTTTATGGTCAGGAGAAAATCAACTGACAGCCGATACGATTCGTTTTACCATTATCGATTCTGTTCAAACCAAGCTAGAATTGTGTAAGGCAGGTTTTATTGCCTCTTCTTTGTACGAAGAGACCGAATTTAATCAGATAAAAGGGGCTCTTATCATCGGATATATTGAGAATAACAAATTACAAAGAGTAGATGTGATCAACAATGCCGAATGCATTTATTACATTGTGGATGAGGATACTGCGCTGATTGGGATCAATGTGTCACTCACTTCTGAGATGAAATTGATTTTTACTAATAATAAAATTGAAAGGATTCATTACTATAATAAACCGGACGGGAAAATTTACGCCGATGCTGATCTGAAAAAAGAGGATCGCTTATTGCGGGATTTCAGATGGTTAAATGGTTATAGGCCTAAGGAGATCTTAGATATTTTCCATACACCGATGCCCCGGTTTAAGCAGGAGCCACAATCTGCGCCAGCTTCAAATAAAGATCAGTAAACACCAGGTTTGAGTTGCCGTTTCTTTCGATGTGATAGATAGCACTATTGCATTCCGATAAAATCTGAGCAGAATTTTTAAGATTCACCACATTCAGGAATGAAGATAACACCCTTTTTTCATCGTTAGTAGCCTTCACCATCACTTCATTTCCGGTAGAAAGCATCAAGATGTTTCGGAAACCACGAATCATATACTTGATAAAGCTTTTTTGTTCCTCACGACCTTTGGCAATAATTTCTGTAAAAATATCTTTTACTTCATTAAAATTGATTTGATCATTAGAGGCTTTATTGGCCAGTGCGACAAAGCTTTTAATTATCGTTTCAAATTGATTTAAGGTCTCTTTCAACTGAGCTCCCTCTTGCACTAAAGTTCTAGCTTGATTGTAATTTCCTTCACAGATAGAAGCAATATCTTCTGCTTTTGTCGTAGAAACACCGAAATCTTGAATCAACTGATCCACAATCGTTTGAAATTGTAACTGAGGAATTTTCACCAGTTGGGTTCTGGATAAAATGGTTGTTAAGATCTTATCCTGGTTTTCGGTTAAGAGAATGAACAAGGTTTTATTTTCCGGCTCTTCCAAAGTTTTTAACAATTTGGGAGCAGCAGCATGATACAAACGATCCGCATTCCAGATGATATAAATTTTGTGTCCCCCTTCGAATGATCGGGTACTGTTCTGATTAATGATATTGGAACAATCGCGGATATTGATGCTCGCCTGTTTATTCTCACCGTCGAGTTCTTTGAGCCAGTCTTCTATGTCAATATGATACTTATTTTTAAATACAAAATCTCTGAATTCTTGCGCAAACTGGAACGAATCGGGATCTTTTTTAACGGTTTTGGAGATGCAGTTCGGGAAAATCAAATGCAAATCCGGATGGGCTAACTTTTCAAATTTTTGACATGTTGGACAAACCCCGCAAGAATCATGTTCGCTTTTATTTTCGCATGACAAATATTGAGCATACGCCACCGCTAAGGCAAATGAATGGGATCCGGGAGCTGAGAGAAAAAGTTGGGCATGACTAATTCTATTTTCGTTTACGAGTGAAATGAGTTGATTTTTCAACTCTTGATCTACCATCACATCTTTGAATAACATAGCTTTTTTATTTTTAAGCAAAAATACAAAATAATAGTGTTCAATTTTAAAAAGCCAATCAGAAATTTAGTTTCTATTAAAATTGAAATTGAAGTTTGAGCCTAAAATTTCGACCGGGCATCGGGTAATTTTTAACAATTTGATACTGTTGATTGGTAATATTAATTATTTCCAATTTCACCCCTAATCTAAATGGGCTTGCTTTCTTTGAATTTTTAAAAGTGAACTCTTTCCCCAGGCTCATCGAATGATCGATGTATCCTGACAATAGATTCTGCGGAATATTTTGACCTGACACATATCGGGATCCGGAAATGATCGCACTGTAACTCACACTTATCCATTTAGATTGTAGAGAAACGCCTACGGAACCGGAGTGAACCGGTGTATAAGGTAATTGGTTTTTATATGTTTTAGATTCAGGATCAGTCATATCTATAGCTTTTTGAATACTATATGATCCCATCAATGCAACTTGTAGCTCTTTTTGAATCTGATAATTGGATTGCAACGTCACATCAGAGCCGTAAGTGTAAACTTTTCCGTAATTGATCATACTCCAGACAAAGAGGTTCCGCGAAGGTATTGCCACGATTTTGTCGTGAATGAGGTTGAAATACAAATCTAAAGTACCTGAAAAGCTCCACTTTTTATTTTTGGATTCGGTGTAATAGGTTGATCCTAAACTATATTGGTAGGTGTTTTCCGGTTTAAGATTTACATTCCCGATCTCCCGATAGTATAAGTCATTGAAGGTAGGCAATCTAAAAATATTTTTAAAAAATGCTCTTACATAAAACTCCTTTTTAGAATTGGGTTTGATTGAGAATCCAATGGTTGGAGACCATTTATTGTTATTGGGTGCTGATTCACCGGTTAGAACATTATTGATCACATACGTATGCAAAATATTAGCACTCCATTTCAACCATTTATAGTGCATCTCTGTAGAGAAAGAGGTGAGTGAACTCCAGCGGTTTGGGTAACTGAAACCGGGGGTATTAGCCACTAAATCGTTATAAAAAAGGTCATTTGCAATTGAAAAGTCAAATAAAGTTCCCAGATAACTGACATTATTGCTCATATACCATTCATTTTGGGTGTATCGGTTGTCCAGTTTTCCCTCTTCGTTCATGTAGGAAGGATCAAGATATCTGATATAAGAATGATTCATTTTTAAAGCATTCGAAAAGCCCCAATTTTTATTGAAGAAACGGATATATTTTGTTTGAGCAAAAACATTGGCATCCCAAAGTCGTTGATCGGATGTTGTATTGTAGTAAAGTACAGCTCCTGGCAACCCTCTTTCTGATTGATAATAAAACAGTTGTGCTTTAAAGATCTCTTTTCTCACTTTGTGACTCATCAGAAGTAAACCTTCCGCCACAACAGCCTTCACATCTGCATTGGATCGAATCTCCTGAGATGTACTATCGTTGGCTCCACCAAAAAAGAGGGTGAACGGATAATCCCCTTTTAATTGGGTATAATTTCCTTGTATAGAGCACACTGCATCCCATTTTTTAAAGATCTTCGGATTGATTCTATGGTTTATTTTCAATGCTCCATTGATCAAATCGAACGATCCCAAACTGAACAGGGCATTCATTTTTGTTTTCTCTTTTCCTGTGAAAGTGGGGTTTTCAGATACAATATTCATGACTGCCCCAAATGAGTGTTCTCTGGCGGAAGTAAAAATATAGCGACTTGGCCCGTTGGACAAGGTGATCGACTCAATAAAATCCATAGGAAGCTTACCCACATCAATCTGTCCGGTTTGACAGTCAGACAATGCAACCCCATTGTAAAGTACCCCGGTATGTTGAGAACCGAGTCCTCTGACCGAAACGGTTTTCATCCCTCCTACTCCGCCATAATCTTTCACAACAGTACCTGCAAAATGTTTGATCACATCGGAAAGTTGAAAAGAGGTGATCTGTTTCAGATTCTCCTTATCCATTTTTTGAATAGGCTGAATTGCAAATATTTGCACAGGAACAGGATCCGCTTTCACCACGAATTCGTCAATCTTTTGTTGAGGAATCGAATCAGTTTGAGCATCTAGAGATAAGGTCAAGACACATAGTAAGGAAAAGGTAATCCAAAGACGCATGACACGATTACTTTTTAATTTTATCCAACCAAAGGGGATTATTTGGACTTTCATATTGTTCCAGTTGAACAAAAAGATCATCGATAGTTGTTGCGACAATGAGTAATTTATAATGAAAATCTCTTAAGAATCCTTCTTGATGAAAATGGTTGATAAGGGCGATCAGATGGTCATAATAGCCAAAGACATTCAACACTGCGACCGGTTTATGATGAAGTCCGAGTTGAGCATCTGTGATCACTTCAAAAAACTCATCCATAGTACCGTAAGATCCGGGAAGGATTACGAAAGCATCTGAAGAACGCTCCAACATCTGTTTACGTTCACTCATGGAATCCACTAAGTACAGCTCTTGCAAGCTATTATCTACAACGGTATCATCCGAGAAGAAACTGGGGGTGATTCCAATAATTCTACCACCATGATCCCTACTGGCATGAGCAGCTGCTTTCATCAAGCCCAAAGAGGCCCCGCCGTAGTACATAGCGTACCCTTTTTCGGCACATTTTTTTCCGAATTCCTGAGCAATGGCAACATATTTAGGGTCATTTCCCTCTGAAGATCCACAAAAAAGGGCGATAGAATCCATTTTCATATCCAATGTAATTTAGTGATAATAAGCATGATGAGAGAGATCAAAATATATAATAAAATGATCACCGGGAAAGCTCCTAATTGAAAAGCAACCAACAAGATAGCTGATATTCCGATTAAGATATAACGAGCCAGGTTCTCTTTCCAGTTAAAGTTTTTAAACTTCAAAGAAAACATTGGCAAATTGGAAATCAATAACATAGAGAAAACAACTGCTGTTCCGATCACCACCCAGAAATTTCCGAAAATGGAGATTCTCTCCGCAGCAAATGGGAGAAATCCCAAAAATAGAGCATTCGCAGGGGTTGCTAATCCGATAAATGTATCCGACTGACGTTCATCGTGGTTAAATTTGGCCAGACGAACCGCAGAAAGTGCAGGAATCAGGAACACAACATATTTTAATACTTCCACATAGGAATTTTGTAGAAACGGTGATAGATTGTAAAAACAACTCTCCAACCATGCAAAAAGGATCATGGAGGGAGCCACACCAAAAGAAACCACATCCGCTAAAGAATCTAAGTCAACCCCTATTGTTGATTTTGCATGCAAAAGACGCGCTGTGAAGCCGTCAAAGAAATCAAAAACAGCCGAAAGGATAATCAATAAAGCAGCTGTTTCTATGTTCCCTCTAAGAGCCATAACGATAGATATACAACCACTGACCAGATTAAGGCAGGTAATCAAATTGGGTAGATGTTTTTTCATAGGTTGATTTTTTTGCAAAATTACACATATTTTTTGATTTCTGTTTCCTTTTAGAACCAATTAAACTACTGCTGAGCACCTGTTTTTTTTGTATCTTTGCGCTCTAAATCAAATAAATGAAACAATATATAAGATCCTTATTGTTAGTGTTTTATTTTTTATTTTGTATGGTGATTGCTGGATATTCTCAAAAATTTACGATTTCAGGAATCATCAAAGATAAAGCGAACGGGGAGAGTATTGTGGGTGCTTTTGTGATTGCTAAAGACACCACTACCCATAAAGTGATCCAGGGCAACTACACCAACACCTCCGGATTCTATTCTATAACGCTACCTAAAGGGGTCTTCGCAATTTCCGTCAATTACCTAGGCTATAAAGAGTTTACCAAAACAGTAAATCTGGCTAAAAATACCACCATCAACATTGAAATTGAAACCGAAGCGGTAAGGGCCAATGAGGTGGTTGTTACCGGAAAAAGGGTGGATCAAAACGTTTCTACGGTTCAAGTAGGAAAGATGGAGATGAAAATCGAAACCATCAAAAGTTTACCTGCTCTAATGGGCGAAGTGGATATCCTGAAATCGATACAGTTGCTCCCCGGTATTCAATCGGGAAGTGAAGGAAATTCAGGGTTCTATGTTCGTGGTGGAAATGCTGATCAGAACCTCATCTTACTAGATGATGCTCCTATTTACAATGCGGGACACCTTTTTGGTTTCTTCTCCATTTTTAATGCTGATGCTGTAAAAGGGGTAGAGATCATGAAATCGGGAATCCCCGCCAACTATGGCGGACGTCTCTCCTCCATTCTGGATGTCTACCAAAAAGAGGGAAACATGAAAAAATACGAGGTGGATGGCGGCATTGGGTTGATCTTCTCCCGTCTGACCGTTCAAGGTCCGATCAAAAAGGACAAAGCCTCCTTCATTGTATCTGCCCGCAGAACCTATATCGATTTTCTGGTTCAACCTTTCTTAAAAGACTCCTCCCCAATGAAAGGGAGTAAATTCTACTTTTATGATCTGAATGCGAAAGTAAATCTGATCATCAATGACAAACACAGGCTTTACATTGGAGGTTACTATGGTGATGACACTTATGGATTTAAATCTGGAGATCGTACCCTCAATGCCAATTTTTTATGGTCTAATGGGGCCATCTCTGCCAGATGGTCATGGATTGTATCTCCCAAAGTGTTCATCAACACATCCGCCATTTTGAGCGATTACGCCTTTGAGACTGTGATGCAACAAGAAACCACCAAGTTCTCCATCAATTCCGGAATCAGAGACTACACCATAAAATCTGAAGTCACCTATATTCCCAATCCTAAGCACAACATCAAAGCGGGCGTTCACTACATATATCACTCTTTTTACCCTACAAAATTTGAATCTGACAACAGCCAAAATGCCATTGCACTTCCAGATGCACCCCCCTATTATGCCAACGACCTCTCTTTCTACGTAACTGATCAAACCGACATCACCAAGTGGTGGTCATTAAATGCCGGTTTGCGGTTCACTATTTTCCAACATATTGGTTCATTTACCAGATATGTCGTTAATGATCAGGATTATATTGTAGATTCTATCATCTATAAAAAAGGGGAAGTGATCAAACAATATCAATATTTAGAACCCAGAATCTCTACCAGATTCACCTTGAATAAAAGCACTTCCATAAAAGCCTCTTATACCATCAACTACCAACCGCTCCATCAGATCTCGCTAGCGTCGATCACCTTACCAACAGATGTCTGGATGCCATCCACGGAGCTGATCAAACCGCAGCAGGGACACCATTTCTCTTTAGGTGTTTTTAAAAATTTTAAAAACAACGAGATTGAAACATACATTGATGGGTATTATAAAATCATGAATAACCTGGCAGAGTATAAGGATAATCTTGCATTTGCTTCATTGATGGGAAATCAGGATCAGATGTACACATTTGGAAAGGGTCGCTCGTATGGGGTAGAAGTTTTTATCCACAAAACATCAGGGCGTTTCCATGGATTTATTGGATATACCCTTTCTTTTACCGAACGACAATTCGATGATTTGAATAATGGACAATGGTTTTATGCCAAATATGATAGAAGGCACGATTTATCTATCAATTTGAACTACGAAATATATCCACAAATACTCACTGTTTCTTTAGTCTGGATTTATGCTTCCGGCAATACCATGACCATTCCGGTGGGCTACTATTTCTATAACGGCCATTTAATGACTGAGTTCAGCGAAAGAAACGCATACAGGATGCCCGCTTATCACCGAATGGACCTCTCCATCAACTGGCAGATTTTGAAAAGAAAAAATTTCGAGACCGGTATCAATTTCTCGATTTATAACGTTTATAATAGAAAAAATCCATTTTATATCTATTTCAGTACAAAAGAATATACGCCATCTGAACTCACTACCAAAGCCTACAAAGTAAGTCTTTTCCCCATCATACCAACCTTAACCTGGAACTTTAAAATCAAATAATGAAACGGTCTAATTATTTTCTATTGCTTGTTAGCCTCATGTTTTTTGTTTCTTGTGAGACCGAAATCGATGTTTCATTACCGCAATATAAAAATGAGTTGGTTGTTGAAGGCTGGATTGAACCGGGTGAGCCTGCAAAAGTGAGTCTATCTAAGAGCGTGCCTTATCTTTCCACCATCAACATGAACACTTTATATGAGGATGTGATTGTAAAAGATGCTATTGTGACCGTTCAGGATGAGCATGGTTTGATTGATACGTTAGTGTTGGTTCAGAACAACGAAGCCCCACTTTATTGGTATTACACCTCTCCTACCCTTAGAGGTGAGCTCAATACGAAATACACTTTAAAGATTGATTGGAACGGGAAAAAATACAGTTCCAATACATCTATCCCGGATACGATGGCTTTAGATTCTGTTTGGTTGGATAACTTCCAATCATTTGAATCAGACACCATCAAGAGTTTAAAAGTCAAATTTCAGGATCAGCCGGGAAGCAAGGATTATTATCTGTTTAAAGTCAAGATTGCCAACGAAATATATACCGATCGGGTATGGTTGACTTCATTTCCTATTGCATTGGATGATGTATCATTTCCCGGAGCCCCTTATACCGGTGATATCCTTAGGTTTGGAACCTCTGAATTTTACATGCCGGATAATCTGTCGCAACAAGATTCCTGGGAATATTACCGACCCTACTATACGGTTGGGGATACGATATATCTTAAAGCATCCAAAATCGACTACAACTCATTTCGCTTTTTATCGAGTGCCGGATCCACTATGTATTTCGGGGTGAATCCTTTTACAAATCCCCCTCAAATATACTCCAACATCACTTCGGAAACCGAAGACAAATGCTTAGGTGTTTGGATGGGGTGTGCTTCAACCATGCGAAAAATTATATTTTAAAAACCTATAATTAAAAAAATAAAACATTATGAACAAATTATTATCAGGAAAAACGGCAATGATTACAGGCGCCGGACGTGGAATTGGAAAACAGATCGCTTTAACATTTGCTGATCATGGTGCTAATGTAATTGTTACAGATTTAAAAGAAACAGAAAGCTCCATTGAACTCATGAATGAAATTGAAAAAAGAGGCGTTAAAGGTTTATTCTTAGCTTATGATGTTTCTAAGCTTGACCAAACAGAAACTGCTATCAAACAAGCGATTGATACTTTCGGAGTGATTGACGTTTTGGTTAACAATGCCGGAATCACCAGAGACACTCTTTTGATGAGAATGAGCGAAACCGATTGGGATATGGTGATGAATGTGAATGTTAAATCAATCTTCAACCATACCAAAGCGATCCAATCGTTTATGTTAAAACAAAGATTTGGTTCCATCATCAATATGGGATCTATCGTTGGTATTACCGGAAATGCAGGCCAAATCAACTACTCTGCTTCAAAAGCAGCAATTATTGGTCTTAGTAAATCTGTAGCTCGTGAGTTGGGTAGCAGAAACATCAGATGTAATGTGATTGCTCCCGGTTTCATTGAAACTGAAATGACCCATGTACTTTCTCAAGAAGTGAAAGATGCTTACATGAAAAATATTGCCTTAAGAAGAACCGGAAAACCTCAGGATATCGCAAATACCGCTGTATTCTTAGCTTCCGATTTGTCTGATTATATTACAGGTCAAGTGATCATTTGTGATGGTGGCATGTAATATTTTACATATTAAACGTTGGTTTCTAACAGGTACATTCATTGCAATGTACCTGTTAATACCACTGTTTTCCAATGCTCAGGCGGAAGACAACACTCCAATACGTATTGAATTTGAATCAGGGAAAGATTGGTACGAATATAACTATTTACCTATAGGAGATCATGGTGTGATTATCATTAACAGAGGGAAACTGATCCATCAGGATACCGTTTTGTGGAATTTTACCTTCTATGACACCAACTTCGTTAAGAAAAACAACATAGAGATCAAAGCTTTAAGCAATCTACT